>JAAWAR010000006.1 GCA_022792295.1 Lachnospiraceae bacterium | reverse complement strand
TCCTCTGGGGTGGAAAACTCCTAATCAGGTATTAAGGGATGATCTGCGCTCGGTGTAACATATGTTTGACAAAACTACATTTGTAAACTTCTATAAAACAACCGGCTCCCACAAAAGCTTTTCAGAGTGAGAGACCGTACCTGCAAACAGGTCTTCAAAATCCTTAAAATGCCTGGCGCCAAGCCTTCTGTACAGTCCGCCGGCCGCTTCATTTCCCTTTACTATGCATATGCTCATTCTGTTGTAGTGATGCTCCCGGGCATATTGGCCGACTGTCCTGATAAGCGCGGTCCCTACGCCTTTTCCGCGGGCATCTTCCGTTACATGAAGCGAATCAAGATACCATGTCCGGTCTAATTCTGCGTCCTCCATTCCTGCAGCAAATCCCAAAAACAGCGTTTCTTCATAGGCGGCCCAAATTTTTTTGCTCTCGTCACGTAAATACGCTTCCCATTTGTTCCTGCCATAATCGAACGTGAGGCCGCACAGGTACTCATCGGAGAGAAGGCCCTTGTAGGTGCTTCTATGGTTTTTAATGTAAACATTTGCAATCTGATCTAAATCCTTTTCGTCTGCAAACCTAATATCCATACAAACTTCCTTCCCTCCAATCCTGTACACACTTTATCCGCGCAGCTCGATCCCCATTCCCTTCAGCCCGTTCAAAATCTTATTCATGACTGAGGCAACTTCCTTCTCCTCCAGCGTATGATCCTTTGCCCGGAGCGTAATCGAATACGCAACAGACTTATAGCCGGCCACGATCTGCGCCCCCTCATAGATATCAAACAGCGTGCACTCCTCCAAAAGCTTTCCGCCTCTCTGCGCGATCATGTCCTCAATCTGTCCCACCAGGATATTCTTCGGCACCACCATGCTTAAATCTCTCGTCACGGCCGGATATTTGGCAATCCCCGTATATTTCCGGTCAAAGGTCGTTAGCGGGATAAGCGCCGGCATGTCCAGCACGGCTACGTACGCCTTCGTCCCGATCTTGTACGTATCCAGCACATCCGGATGCACCTCTCCCAGATAGCCAATCTCTGTGCCGTCATACGACACCCGTGCCCGCCTGCCCGGATGCAGGAACGCCTGTTTCGCCTCGGGGTCATAGTGCGGGCGTTTTTTCATGCCCACCGTCTCAAAGAACTCCTCGAGCACGCCTTTCATGGTATAAAAATCGCCCTCTCCGTACATGCCCAGCACAAACTGCATACGCTCATCCGGAAGCTCTGTGAGCGGCAAGCTCTTTGGCAAGTACACATTTGCAAGCTCGTAGAGCCGCACGTCCTTATTCCTTCTATTATAATTTGTCGCAAGAGATGTAAGCATACCATTCAGCGGAAGCGTCCGCATGATACTGAAATCCTCTCCGAGCGGGTTCGAGATCTCCACCGCCTGACGAAGCACATCGTCTGCCGGAAGCAGCAGTTTATCAAACACCTTCGGGCTCTCGAACGAATAGGTCATCGCCTGGGAGAAGCCGCAGAATTCCGCTGTCTCGCGTGCTTTTTCCTCCACGCGCAGCTTATAAGACAGCTTCCCGGTCGTAGCCTCGCCGGTCGGAAGCGTGGTTCCGATCTTGTCATAACCGTAGAATCTCGCGACTTCCTCGGCCACATCCGCCATGCAGTGGATGTCCTGCCGCCAGGTCGGCGCAACAATCTCTCCCGCGGCCTTGTCATAGGAAAGCCCGATCCTTTCAAGATACCCGAGCATGGCCTCGGCGGTAAGCTCTGTCCCCAAAAGGGCGTTGATCCGCTCCGGCTCAAACTTCACGCGGGATTCTACCGCCTTTACCGGATAGACATCAATCAGACCGCCGACCACGTCTCCGGCGTCCAGCTCCTCCACAAGCTGGCAGGCACGGTTGACGGCCTCAAAGGCCGTGTTCGGGTCTAAGCCCTTTTCGTACTTGCCGGAGGCATCAGTGCGCAGACCCACCTTTTTGGCAGACAGGCGAATGTTCGTGCCGTCGAAGGTCGCACACTCGAACACCATAGACTTCACATCTTCCGTGATCTTGGAATTTTCGCCTCCCATGATGCCCGCAATGCCGACCTCTTTCTCACCGTCGTTGATCATGAGGACTGTGTGGTCGAGATTGCGCACCTGACCGTCGAGTGTCTGGAAGGTGTCGCCATCCTTTGCACATTTGACGATAATCTCATGACCGGCAAGCAGGTCATAATCAAACGCATGCATGGGCTGGCCGTACTCCTCCATAATGTAGTTCGTAATGTCAACGATGTTGTTGATCGGGCGGATCCCTGAGGCCGCCAGACGGCGCTGCATCCACTGCGGGGACGGCGCAAGCCGGATATTTTTCACCATCCGCGCACAGTAACGCTTGCAGAGCTTCGTATCCTCGATAGTCACCTTCAGATAGTCGTTGATGTCCTCGCCGTTTCCGGTCTCTTTGACCACGGGGGGCTTAAATTCCTTTCCGAACGTCGCGGCCGCCTCACGGGCAATGCCGATAACGCTGTAGCAGTCCACCCGGTTCGAAGTAATCTCGTATTCAAATACGGTGTCACGCATGCCGAGCACCGCGACGGCGTCCGCTCCGATCTCCGTGTCCTCGGGCAGGATATAAATGCCGGATTCCGGGGCCTCCGGGTACATATTGCGGTCCGAGCCCAGTTCCTCGATCGAACACATCATGCCGGCGGACTCGATGCCGCGGAGCTTTCCCTTCTTGATCGGCACGCCGTCCTCCGGCAGCGGACCGCCGTCATGGCCGCCTGCCACTTTACCGCCGTCCAGTACGACCGGAATCTTGTCCCCAACCTTTACATTCGGCGCGCCGGTGACGATCTGAATCATCTCCGTACCGATGTTCACCTGACACACGATCAGCTTATCCGCATCCGGATGCTTTTCGATCGACATGATCTGACCGACAACAATCTTTTCCAGGTTCTTATCCAGGCGCTCAAAGCCCTCTACCTTTGTCCCGGTGAGCGTCATCGCGTCCGTATACTCCTGTGCCGTGACGTCCAAATCGGGAACATATGCCTTTATCCATGATAATGCAGTGTTCATGTTTTCTATTCTCCATTCTTTCTTTAAGATATAGGAAACGCCGTATACCCTTTTCTTATGACATTTCCCGCGTTGATTTTTGCTGCGTGTAAGCGGAAAAGCCTCCCTGCAAAAATCGCGTAAACTTCCAATCAGAACTGCTTTAAGAACCGGATGTCATTTTCATAAAGCAGACGCATGTCGTCGATCTCATATTTTAAGAGTGCGATCCGCTCCAAACCCACGCCGAAAGCAAAACCGGTATACTCATTCGGGTCAATGCCGCACATTTCGAGCACATGCGGATGCACCATGCCGCAGCCCAAAATCTCGATCCAGCCGGATCCCTTACAGAACCGGCAGCCCTTGCCGCCGCATTTGAAGCAGCTCACATCCACCTCGGCGCTTGGCTCCGTGAACGGGAAATGATGCGGACGGAATTTGACTCTCGTCTCCCCGCCAAACAGCTCCTTCGCAAATTCCGCAAGCGTTCCTTTCAAATCGGCAAATGTGATATTTTTGTCAATGACAAGGCCCTCGATCTGATGGAATGACGGAGAATGCGTCGCATCCACCTCGTCAGAACGAAACACACGGCCCGGCGCGATGATCCGGATCGGCGGCTTTTTGGTCTCCATGGTTCTTGCCTGAACCGGAGAGGTCTGGCTGCGCAAAAGGATCGTATCATTGATATAGAAAGTATCCTGCTCGTCACGCGCCGGATGTCCCTTCGGGATATTCAGCTTTTCAAAATTATACTCGTCGTATTCAACCTCGGGGCCCTCCACAACCTCGTAACCCATACCGATGAAGATGCGTTCCACCTCATCGAGCGCGATGGCATTCGGATGGCTGTGGCCTTTTTTGCTTTTCCTGGCCGGAAGCGTCACGTCGATAACCTCGCGCTTCATCTGCTCCTCACGGGCACGTCTCGCAAGGCTCTGCTTCGTCTCCTCAAGCTTTGCCTCAATCTGCTCTCTGGCCTCATTGACCATCTGGCCCACCTTCGGCCGCTCCTCGGGCGCCACATTCTTCATGCTTTTTAAAACGCTCGTCAGCTCACCTTTTTTTCCGAGATAGGCGACACGAATATCGTTTAACTTTTCCAGCGCATCGGAGGCCTCAATTCTTGCGAGCGCCTCTGCTTTGATTCTCTCCAACTGTTCTTTCATACGTTTTTTGATCTCCTCTGATTTTTCAAAATGGCTTCGGGGGCAACAAAAATCCCTGGTATGTTTCCATACCAGGGACGAAATCTCGCGGTACCACCCTGTTTCCTGCCAAACTTCGGCAGACAGCTTCTTTCACGCATAACGCGCGCCACACGTCGCAGCCTACTTTCTGATCTCTCGTTTCAGCCGCGCAGCTCCGGTGCGAAATTCGGTATCCTGCCTGAACCCAGGGCGCTTTCAGCCGACGACGCCCATTCTCTGTGGGAAAACAAAATCCTACTGACACCTTCCATGCCTTTCTCCTGATTCATATCCTATATCTTAACCACATC
>JAAWAR010000028.1 GCA_022792295.1 Lachnospiraceae bacterium | reverse complement strand
GCAAAATAAGCAGGTAGGTTCGAAAATGCAAAGTGAACGTATAAGTTTCACTTGTACCTTCATTGAAAAACTGCTAATATTTTGCTAATACGACTACGAAAATCATACCGCTTTGAGGTAGACGTAGGTGCTCTTAGGTGGAAATGAAAGGTTCAAAAGTGTTGATTTTATTGGACTTGGAGATACCACAAGGATTAGGCTGAACCTGCGTGGAAACAGCCCTTTTAACTCCTAAGCGGTAGGTCGGGTGTTCGAGTCACCTCGGGAACGCTGGGAAAAAAGTCAAAAGCCTAGATAGTTATAGGCCTTTGGCTTTCTTTTTTATCATTGTCCCCATTTGGACAGCAATCTTTATTTCTTCAAAAAATCAATGCCGCATTCCAAGGCTATTGTCATATACTTATTGCCAGAACTTGCCCCGTAATCTGTTAAATCTCTCGGCTCCCATTTGTCTGAATCTAAGTTGTCTGCCCCATAGAAGAACTGGATAATAGGTATTTTTCTAAATTTGGCAACGGCTAGAGAAGCTGAACACTCCATCTCAACAGCGATACAGCCCTGTGCCTTACGGTCTTCAATAATTTCAAGTGTTTCTCTGTAAATTGCGTCACTAGTCCAGATTTTTCCTACTACATAGGGAATTTTATGCCTTTCTAAACACTGTATTGCTATATCGGTCGAAGAACGGTCCGCATGTATTTCTTCACTTGCCGGAAAATAATGGTAGCTTGTGCCCTCATCCCTGATAGCGGAAGATGGAAGAATTATTTTATTGTCCGCATAAGATTGATTTAGTATACCACAGCTTCCAAACTGTATAATTTTTTTTGTACCCAAAGCTATGATTTCTTCTAAACCAGCCGCACAGGCAGGGGCACCGACTCTGGAAAGGAATAAGCCTAGCTTTTTGCCTGCATATTCTATTTCATATACGGGAACAGCTCCATTTGCAGAATATAAATTTGCAACTATTTTTGCTGCATTCTGTTTAATAAAATCTGTTATAATGATTTCTGAAAATGTAGTGATACACACCTCTGGAAAGTCAGAAATCCTCTCTATGACATCCCATGGATTGATAAAGGCGTTTTTATCCTTACCAAAATGATTAAAAATTGTTGCCACTGCGATCACTCCTTACTAATATTTTTTTAATTTCTTTGATGATTCTGGAAGGGATTTCTTTATCCAGAGGCATCAATTTACTATACATCCTGACCCCTTGATACGAAAATACAATTAAATCAAAGACTGCGGCAATATCTACTTCATTAAATTCCTGCGTGTCAATCCCATATTGTATTAATTTTTTCCATGTATTTGCAGAGATTAAATACTGTTTATACAATGCATTGTCCGAAGCTGCAAGGTCATAGTCACTAAAATATTCATAGATTGCAATACTTAGGGAGGATTGGCTGTCAAGCATTTCACTTTTATATCCCTCTAAAATATCATTTAATATGGTTACGGCCGATTGATTTTGCTGTATTCTCAAATCAAATTCGTAATCTTGCTGTCCCATCTTGTCATCTATAATCTCTTGAAATATCTGGCGAGTACTCTTATAATGACAATACAAGCCACCCCGGCTAAGCTCGCAGTCTTCACAAATATCTTTCATTGTTACTTGTTTGAAGCCCTTTTCGGCAAATAAAATACATGCATGTTTCTTAATTCGCTCTCTTGTTTCCTGCCCTCTTTTATTCATAGAAATACCACTTTCTGCCTAATATATTAAAAAATATTATACGACATATGTGTCGGAAAATCAATATACGATTTCTATTTCAAAAGATTTTGATTCTTTTTTCAAGTTAAAAGGCTTTTTCTCTCATTTTGAACATGCGAATGACATACGTATAAAATCAAAAAAGGGCATAGAGTGAAAAGTCTGTGAAAAAATAAAATGATAGAATAGGAATATCCAAGCAAGGAGGTGCAACAATGCAGGCATGGGAAACAATAGAACAGGCATTGGACTATATTGAGGGGCATTTGACAGAGGAAATTCCAACAGAATCTCTGGCAAATTTTGTTGGATTATCCCCATTTTACTTTCAACGATTATTTAAGCGGCTGGTAAAGAAACCGGTACAAGAGTATGTAAAGCTTCGTCGCCTGACAAGAGTAATCGAGGCTCTGAAAGATCCAGAACAGCGAATTCTCGATGTCGCTTTAGAATACGGGTTTTCAGGCCATGCAAATTTTACAAGAGCTTTCAAAGAAACATATGGGATTACCCCTGAAGAATACAGGAAAGATCTGCAAATGCTCAACACATTTGAAAAACCGGAGATTTCTATGCAGTATGTACAGATAGATGAGGGAGTCCCGTTGGTAACAAAAGATATGGTTTTAGAAATCTATAAAAAGACGTTGAAACAAGCAGAAATTTATTTGGGGTTTGAAACAAAAGTTAAAATTTCCGGACAAGCTCCAGTTGGCGAAAGTATGGGTGTAGATGTTCCCGGCCAACTTTGGCGCCGATACCACCTGGAGAAAGGTTCCATTGCATCCCATCTCAATACCGGTGTGGAAATGGGAATGTCACATTCGGCAGATCCGCTACGGGGAACATTTGCTTATTTTGCAGGAGGACGTGCTGAAACGATTCCGGAGAAGATGGAGCCTGGCTTTATAAAAAAGGAACTTCCAGAGGGAGAATACATTATCTGTAAAGTTGAAGCGGAAAGCTTTGAAAAATTGGTAACGCATGCTTTGGATCAGGCCAACCAATATTTTTTTAATACTTGGCTTTTGCATCATAGGCTGACAACGGAGGCATTTTCGGCAGAAAAGTATTACCGGGATGCAGAAGGGATGGCCTGCATGGAGATTTGGATCAAACCTCTGCCGTTAAAAAATGAAGGAACAGGAGAAAACCAGAGATGAAATGGAGTGTGCTTTTTACAAACGAAACGCCCCCATCGCTGAAGCAAGTTGCAAAATACATTGACAATCCATTATGGATAGAGTTTAATGCCCGTATTCAGTCCGCATACCAGGTCAAACCACATATGGAATACAGCCGCTGTCTGATGCAGGCAGGCTGGAATATAAAATACAGAAAAGGTGGGAAATCTCTTTGTACTCTGTACCCTGCGCAGGGATATTTTATTGCGCTTGTAGTCATAGGGAATCAGGAATTTGCAGAAGCAGAATCGTCAATGCCGCAGTGCTCTGCCTATGTGCAGGAAGTATTCAGGAATACAAAAACTGGTAACGGGCAGAAATGGCTGATGCTGGAGGTACGGGATAAGCAGATCCTATCGGATGTATTTTATTTAATCTCTTTGCGAAAACGCACAGTAAGTTAAATTTTTTCTTCTTTTTCGGAATTGTGTACCCATTAAAAATTTGCTTGCAAACAGGCATTGCGGGCAGCAGGCAGATATTTTATAATCCAGTATATAGATTCAGAAGTTGTAAAGGAGAAAATCATATGAGTGAGAAAATAGTATTTAGCCGAGGTTCTTTTTTTCATGGAACAAAAGCAAATTTGAAAGTAGGAGATTTAATAATCACAGGAAAGAAAAAGAATTATAGTGACAATAGAAAATCCGAATATGTTTATTTTGCAGGAACCTTGGATGCAGCAATTTGGGGAGCAGAATTGGCAGAGGGAGATGATACGGAAAGAATATATGTTGTCGAGCCAACAGGTGATTTCGAAGACGATCCAAATCTGACAGATAAGAAATTTCCCGGAAATCCAACAAAATCGTATAGATCAAAGCACCCGCTAAGAATTTTGGCAGAAGTAACCAAATGGGAGGGACATTCCCCTGAAATGTTAAATCGTATGATTGAAAACCTTACGAAGCTGTCTGAAATGGGGATAAAAGCGATTGACTAATAATTAAGAGGCTACAAATTTTTTTATTCCCTTGGTACTGTCCCGTATATTTCTGAAAAAACCTTCCATTTAGACACCAGACTTTTGCAGGATGATAAGATATTCCTTGCAATAGGGAGGAAATAATATGAAGACTTACAAAACTGCCGAAGTTGCGTCTATAATTGGGATTCATCCGAATACCGTCCGCTTATATGAAAAACTGGGATTGATCCCCAGGGTAAAGCGCCAGGAAAATGGCTACCGCATATTTACTGAAAAGCATGTTGAACAGATGAAGCTGGCCCGTCTTGCCTTTAAAGTCGAACTGATACAAAATGGCCTGCGAAAAAAATGGTTCAGATGGTAAAGCAGTCCGCATCCGGTGAATTTGATGCGGCGCTTGCGCTTGCAAGAGAATATTTGGAACAACTTAAAAAAGAGCAAAAGAATGCAAGGGAGTCCATAGAAATTGTGAAAAAAATGCTGTCGGGAGAAGAAACGAACCAAACGCATTTTTTAAAAAGAAAAGAGGCAGCCTGCTACCTTCACATCTCAATGGATACCCTGCGAAATTGGGAAATGAACGGCCTTCTGACGGTTAAACGAAGACAAAACGGGTATCGGGTATATACAGATGAGGATATACAGCGCCTTAAAATCATTCGTGCTCTGCGATGTGCCAATTATTCTTTGGAAGCGATTCTGCGCATGCTCTCCAAGCTGTCCGAGAATCCACAGTCGGACATACAGTACATTCTGAATACGCCGACTGCCGATGCGGAGATTATTTCTGTATGCGATAAACTGCTTTTTTCCTTATCAGATGCCGAGAATAACGCTCACAAAATGATCCTCATGCTGCAGGGCATGAGAGACAAATTTTCTTAAACACTCCACTTTGCCACCAATGTTTTCATTGGTGGTATTTTTATCTTATCAATAACGAGGAGGTAAAAGCAGTGGAAGAAACCATAAAGGTTGAACGTCTTACAAAAAAGTACGGCAAATTGATTGCATTGAATGAGCTGAGTTTGTCAGTGAAGCGGGGGAGAATTTTTGGACTGCTTGGTTCAAACGGTGCAGGGAAGACCACAGCGATCGAATGCATGCTGGGAACGCGCCAGGCGGATGGAGGTACAGTTTCTATATTAGGCTGCAATCCGCGAAAGGACAGACACCGACTTTTTGAGAAGATCGGTGTCCAGCTTCAGGAATGTGCTTACCAGCCGGAAATTCGGGTTTTTGAGTTGTGCGAGGAGACCGCCAGCCTTTACAAGGCTCCGGATGACTGGCAAAACTTGTGCAGCCGGTTTAAGCTTGACAAAAAAATAAAACATGCGGTAAAAAGCCTGTCTGTAGGTGAGAGGCAGAGGCTTTTTATTGTACTTGCACTGATTTCCAATCCGCAGGTTGTATTTTTGGACGAGCTGACTACCGGCCTTGATGTAAAGGCACGCCGTGACGTTTGGAAAATTCTTTCGGAACTCAAGGAAAATAACAATTTTTTTGACTTCTCATTTTATGGATGAGGTACAGGAACTTTGCGATGAGATTTGTATCCTGAAAAGGGGAACCGCAGTTTTTCAAGGAACCATCGAACAGGCAAAGGAGAAAAGTGAGTGCAAAAAATTTGAAGACGCGTATCTTATGCTTTCCGGAGAGGAGGTTTTTGCAGAATGAGATCCTTTGGTATTCTTTTAAAATATGAACTGAAGCTTACTTTCAGAAATATGAACATGATAATTTCTGCTGTTTTGATGCCGTTAGTCGTCATGCTTTTTCTGGGTTTAATCTATGGGACAAAGCCTGCAGGCAAAGGATTGGAGTATACCTTTATAGAACAATCTTTTGGTGCGCTATGTGCCATTTCAATCTGTGCCGGGGGATTAATGGGCCTCCCTCTGGCAGTATCGGAATACCGGGAGAGGGGAGTTCTGAAACGGTTTTGGGTCACACCTGTCAGCCCTGTTAAGCTTCTGGCGGTGGAATTTACCGTTTATATGCTCTATTGTCTTGCCTTTCTGCTTACCCTGGCTGCTGCAGCTTCCGTATTTTGCAAGATACGAGTGCGCGGCTCTTTGCCTGCTTTCATGGGAAGCTGGCTGTTCACAATGGTATCAACTCTGAGTATTGGAATGATGGCAGGCGGTGTTGCAAACAATACGAAAAGTGCGGGTTTGATTGCCTGCTTTTTGTATTTTCCAATGTTGATTTTTTCGGGAACCACGATTCCCTTTGAAATTATGCCAGAGGGTATACAAAGAATTGTATCTATGTTTCCAATGGTTCAGGGAATTCAGTTGATGAAGAAGGTGTTTCTTGGAATTCCTGTGGATAAGGGCTGGATTCTGGTTTGTACTATGGCTGTCGTCACCGGCATCTGTGCGGGAATTTCTGTCCGGTTTTTCAAGTGGGAAGTTCGCTGATTTACGGCTCTCCTGGCCTTTTTTCCTGTTTTTGCACGAATCCCCTTTGCAATTCTTCTTTCGTCTGCTAGAATAGAGAAGGCAGAAGAAAAATACCAGGAAGAAAGGAACGAGTCAAAATGAAACAGGAAATCCCTTATAAAATTTACCTGGAAGAACAGGAGATGCCAAAGCAATGGTACAATGTACGGGCGGATATGAAGAAAAAGCCGTCGCCGCTTTTAAATCCGGCCACATTAAATCCCATCACCTTAAAGGAGCTGTCCGGAATCTTCTGCGAGGAGCTTGCCAGACAGGAGCTTGACGATAGCACGCCTTACTTCGACATTCCGGATGAAATCCGGGACTTTTACCGTATGTACCGTCCGTCGCCGCTTGTGCGGGCGTACTGCCTGGAAAAGAAGCTGGATACCCCGGCACATATATACTATAAATTTGAAGGAAACAATACTTCGGGAAGCCATAAATTAAATTCTGCCATCGCACAGGCATACTATGCGAAAAAGCAGGGACTTAAAGGTGTGACGACCGAGACAGGCGCAGGTCAGTGGGGAACGGCGCTCTCAATGGCATGCTCTTACTTTGATCTGGACTGCCAGGTTTACATGGTAAAGTGTTCTTATGAACAGAAGCCCTTCAGAAGGGAGGTTATGCGGACATACGGTGCAAAAGTGACCCCATCCCCGTCGATGCATACAGAGGTTGGCCGACAAATCAACGCAGAATTTCCCGGCACTACGGGAAGCCTCGGATGTGCAATTTCTGAGGCCGTGGAGGCGGCAATGACGCAGGAAGGGTATCGCTATGTGCTTGGCTCTGTGCTCAGCCAGGTTCTGCTCCATCAGTCGATAATCGGCCTGGAGACAAAAACGGCACTTGAAAAATATGGCATTAAGGCAGATATGATTATCGGCTGCGCTGGGGGCGGTTCCAACTTAGGCGGCCTGATTTCCCCATTCGCAGGCGACATGCTGCGGGGTAAGGCCGATTATGAGATCATCGCCGTGGAGCCGGCTTCGTGTCCGAGCCTTACGCGGGGCGTTTACGCCTATGATTTCTGTGATACGGGTAAGGTCTGTCCACTGTCAAAGATGTATACACTTGGCAGCAGCTTCATTCCATCGGCAAACCATGCGGGAGGGCTACGGTATCACGGGATGAGCGCGACCGTATCGGAGCTGTATGACCAGGGGCTTCTGACTGCGAGGAGTGTGGAGCAGACAGAGGTATTTAAGGCGGCCGAGACCTTTGCCAGAGTCGAAGGAATCCTTCCGGCGCCGGAGAGCAGCCATGCGATCAAAGTCGCAATCGATGAGGCAGTCAAATGCAAGGAAACCGGTGAGGTGAAAAACATCGTTTTTGGCTTGACGGGAACTGGTTATTTTGATATGATGGCGTATCAAAAATATAATGACGGCCAAATGAGCGACTATGTTCCAAGCGACGAGGAGCTCAAAACGGCATTTGCAAAGCTTCCAAGAACCAAAGAATGATACCGTCTGCGTATACTGGGATTGCTATGAAGGATTTTATTGTATTTGACCTGGAATGGAATCAGAGCTCTGCAGGTAAGGAGGAGTCTCTGGAATGCCTTCCCTTTGAAATTTTTGAGATCGGGGCTGTAAAGCTAAACGAAAAGTTTGAGAAAGTGTCAGAATTCCACCGGCTGATTCGGCCCTGCGTCTATCCAAGGCTCCATCCGATCATTGCGGAGATGACCCACGCAACCACACAGGAGCTTGCCAATCAGGGCTACCCGTTTGTGCAGGCCATGGAAGAATTTTTGGACTGGTGCGGCGGGGAAGTGTTTTTTTGTACCTGGGGCAGCATGGATCTGACAGAGCTCCAGAGAAATATGTCTTATCATGAGATGGAGATTGCGTTTCCGCAGCCGTTTTTGTTTTATGACGTTCAAAAGCTGTATAGTCTTTGCTACTCGGATGGAAAAAGCAGGGAATCATTGGACGAGGCCGTAAAGAAACTCGAAATCGAAGCCAGGCAGCCGTTTCACCGTGCGCTGGAGGATGCGGAGTATACGGCGAAAATTCTGACTATGCTGGACTTTACGGCGGTGCAGGAGTACGTCTCTGTAGACTATTATCATGTGCCGCAGACAAAAAAAGAGGAGTTCACGCTGGAATTTCCGAAGTATTCGAAGTTTGTATCCCGATCGTTTCCGACCAAGGAGGATGCCATGGCGGATAAGCGGGTTACGGATGTGATCTGCTACAAATGCCACCGGATGTTGCGAAAGAAGATTCGCTGGTTTTCCTACGGCCAGCGGTTTTACCTGTGTCTGGCCGTCTGCCCGGAGCATGGACCCATAAAGGCCAAAATTCGGATGAAGAAGACCGAGTCCGGCGAGGTTTTTGCGGTGCGGACGGAAAAACTCGTGGGCGATGAAGGCGTAAAGCTAGTAGTTAAGAAAAAAGAAGAAACCAAGCTTCGAAATTCGGAGCGCGGAAAAACCAAAAAGGCAAAACCGGATCCGGAGTAATCCAGGTCTGGTTTTGCCTTTTTAGATTGCCACGATTAAAATCTGCCAAAAAACCGCCGTTTTTTCTGTGCGTTGTCTTTGTCTCTTACATGCTGCTGTATGAGCAGATCGAACTCGGACTGTGAATATCCCCATTCCCTGCGCCGTTTTTCCCGGCGTTCACGCCGCTCCAAAAGCTCACGCTGCTCCTTGCGGGCCTGATGGCTGAGAATGCCAAAGACAGCGGAAAAAGCAGCGGCCAGAAGGGCCATGACAAGAATCACGTAAATCAAAACCTGAAATGCATGAGGAATTACAGGCTTTTCAGGAGCGGTCTCTGTCTCCGGTACGGCTTCTGCATTTGGAGGAAATGTTTCCTCCTGTGCCTTGGCAGTTATTTCGATCGTGCTTCCCGTACCCAGTCCGGAGGCCTTTGGCATTTCAACGAGCCCAGGCGTGTATCCGGCAGAGACATTTGCCTCCAGGTAGGCTTCCCCGACCTTGCGTTCCCCATACATATAGTCAATGCGTGCGACCGCTGTATCCGGCGCATTTTGATTCAGACTGTAATCCAAGGCTGAGGTCACATCCGCAAAGTCCCCGTTGACCGGGAGCGTAATGACACTGCTTTTGTCAATAGAGAGACGAATCGCGTTTCCCGGAAAGATTCCGGCAATCGTCAGATCGTTTTCAACCTTTTCATAGGTGCTGTCCTTTTCGGCAATAGAGACAGATTTAAAATTTTTAAAGCCAAAGTCCAGCATCGTCTTTGTGTCGTCATAATGGGTTGAATGCCCGTTTAAGACGACAGCAATCAATTTTAGGTCTTCACGTTCGGCACAGGTCACGAGCGTGTTGCCGGCCAGGATGGTATAACCGGTTTTGCCGCCTAAGATTCCATTATAATAAGCGGCATCGCTTTTTTTGAGCATTTTGTGGTGAGTGTAATAGCGCCAGCCGTCCGGATACTGTTGAAGCTGTCCGGGCGGAACATCATAATAAGTGGTTTTATCAATCTCCACAAAAACAGGATTGTCAAAAGCAGCTTTCGCAATCAATGCCATATCATAGGCCGTGGTATAATGGTTCTCGTTATTCAGCCCGCTCGGGTTTGCAAAATGCGTTCCCGTACAGCCTAAAGTTTCGGCTTTTCGGTTCATTAATTCTGCAAATTCCTCAATGCTACCGGAGCAATGCTCCGCTAACGCGTTGGCAACCTCGTTGGCAGACTGTAAAAGCAACGCATATAAGCAGTCGCGTACACTCAGCTTATCGCCGGCCCGTGCCCCCAGTATGGTCGCATTCGCCTCAAGTGAATGAACGGCGGTATGGGAAAAGGTCACCGTATCGTCAAGGTCGCAGTTCTCTATGATGATGAGCGCTGTGAGAATCTTTGTGATACTGGCCGGATAATACGATTCATGTATGTTTTTCCCATACAGCACCGCGCCGGAGCGCGCGTCGATTACAACGCCGCCGTCTGCCTGAATGGAGATATTGGAAGGCCATGCGGTATCGGCATAAGCTGAGGTCCTTAAAAGGCCCGTAAAAAGAGCGAGACAAAGAAAAAAACTGAAGAATTTTTTCATGGATTCAGTATATCACATCCTGTTCAAAAAGACAACGCCGCCTTACGATGCATAAAGCCGATCAAAAAATTTATGGCGAAAAAAACACCGGACATGACGGCAAACAGAACGCCGATACGAAATGCCGTATCCATAAAAAAGGGTTCCGGAACAATATTGATGAGCATATCGGTCCGCGGGTCAAGAATCCAAAGGTCGTTTCGGAAAAAGATACGGTGAAAAACCACAAAATATTTAGAAAAATCTGTAGCTATAAGTCCGGCGATCAGGAACGATACCGCAAAAAATGCGCCGGTTCCCACGCAGAGTGCCCTTGAGAAGGCCCCCCGCGGACAACTTTTTGGACGCAGAAAGCCATATGCGCCAATCAGGGACGCAGCAAGAAGAAGGCAGATGCGCCTGAGCCACAGGCCGCCGATAAACAGCGTCCGTACATCCTCCATATGTGCAATCTCCCTTGCGTTGAAGAACTCACGGTATTCGCCCCCCATGGTCGTAAAGACATGCAGATCCGGGCGTTTTCCGCGCAGGAAAGCCATCATTTCATCAGTCACTTCCAGAAGATCCTCCATGGTCATTTCCGGCAGATCGTTTAAAACCTCATATTTCGTATATTCTTTTTCATAATACCCGGGCGTCCAGTAGGCGACCGCTTCAATGGCTGTGATGAGAAATGCCAGAAGAAAGCAGACGGCGCAGAGGATGCCTGCAGGATAGATCCAGACGGTTTTTGTTTTCATGCGTGTACTCCGTTTGGTGTTGACAGTTTTAGCAGCGTTCCCCGTTACGTTTAATAACCTTTAACCGGGTAAATTCTTCCCGTTCCTTTTCCTCGAGCGCGTTGGTGATGTCGGCTACAAGCTTCTGGTAAACCGGGATTGTAATATTTTTTAAGGCGTTAGCCCGCTTCTGTGTCTTTCGGATACTCTCCGCAAGCCGATAGGCCGATATTTCCACTGCAGAAAGCTCAGCCATAAGTTCCTTTACTTTCTCGAAGGCCCGGACGGCTTCATCCAGGGAGGCATCCGTGCTGAAAAAGGAATAGGGCGGTTTCGTGTGAACAACAGGAGTAAATTCCACAAGGGGAATTTCTGTACCCATAACACTGCGCGCCTTGACGCGGATAGACGCCTCAACGGGAATCGACTCGGCAATCTCCTCGACAAAATGGATGCCGAGTGCGATATTGGCTTTTTGCAGGGCCCGGTAGGCGGACGTAAAGGTGGAGTCAATCTCGGACTGAATGCCTTTAGCTCTGTCGATTAACGCTGTAAGCTCTCGCAGGAGGATATTTCTTTTTTTGTCCATGAGCCCGTATCCCTGGGAGGCCAGCGCCAGAGAATTTTTTGCCAGAATTAAATTACCCTTTGTCGGGAACATTGCGGGTGTCATGCGTTCATCTCCCCGTCAGAAATCTCGGTCGGCTTATAGTATTGGTCAAGAAGCTTCGTATCGATTCGGTCTAATTCCTCTCTTGGCAGGAGCCCCAGAAGGTCCCAGCCAAGCGTCAGCGTGTCCAGAATGGTTCGGTTGTCATGAAGCGCCTGCCCGACGAAGCGCTGCTCAAATTCCCGGCCGAAGACGAGATATTTTTTGTCAATAGGGGATAGCTCATCTTCACCGATTACCGACGCCAGGGCCCTTGCATCGCCGACCCTTGCATAGCAGGAAAAGAGCTGGTTTGCCACAGCCTGATGGTCCTCTCTCGTAAAACCGCTTCCGATGCCGTCTTTCATTAACCGTGACAGCGAAGGAAGGACGTGGATTGGCGGATAAATGGACTGGCCGTGCAGGGTACGATCCAAAACGATCTGTCCCTCCGTAATATATCCGGTCAGATCGGGAATCGGATGTGTGATGTCGTCGTTCGGCATTGTAAGGATCGGAATTTGTGTCACAGAACCTTTTCTTCCCGCTACGATACCGGCGCGCTCATACAGAGAGGCCAGGTCACTATACAGATAGCCCGGAAACCCCTTTCTGGAAGGAATCTCACCTTTTGAGGAGGAGACCTCGCGCATTGCCTCGGCATAAGAGGTCATATCCGTCATGATCACCAGAATATGCATGCCTTTTTCAAAAGCCAGGTATTCCGCGGCGGTTAGCGCCACCTTTGGCGTAATCAAACGCTCTACGACCGGGTCGTTGGCAAGATTTATGAACATAGCCACATGGTCAATGACACCGCTCTCTCTGAAAACGCGTTCAAAATATTCCGCTACGTCATATTTGACACCCATTGCGGCAAACACAACAGCAAATTTTTCATCCGAATTGTCTCCGAGAGAGGACTGCATGACAAGCTGTGCCGCCAGCTCGTTATGGGGCAGGCCGTTTCCGGAGAAAATAGGGAGTTTCTGTCCGCGAATCAGAGTCGTCAATCCATCAATGGCGGAGATCCCGGTACGGATATAATCACGCGGATATTCGCGTGCCACAGGATTTAACGGCTTGCCGTTTACATCCAGACGCATTTCAGGCTGGATAGGCCCGAGACCGTCAATGGGGTTGCCGAGACCGTCGAAAGTGCGTCCGAGCATGTCAGGGGAGACGCCGATTTCCATGGGATGGCCAGTCAGGCGGGTGTGCGTATTTCGCAGAGCCATGTTTTCGGTCCCTCCAAAGACCTGGATCACGGCTTTGTCTTCATAGACCTCAATGATCCGTCCGAGTTTCTTTTGTGTTTCATTGACCGTCATTTCAACAATCTCGTCATAAGCCGCTCCCGAGACTCCTTCTAAGACGGCCAAAGGTCCATTTAAAGAGCTTAAGCCCAAATATTCGATTGCCATAGCGCAACCCCCTTATGCGTTTCTCTCGATGACAGAGTTGTAGAAATCATCAATTTGCTCTCTATATCTGTCAAACAGCTCCAGCCTGTCGTTTGGCACATCATATTTGATTGCGATCACACGTTCAAAGATCGGCTCCTCTTTAAGGACAGACATCGGCATTCCCATGGCAATCAGAGAGCGGGCTTTCTTATAAAGATAAAGGATGATCTCCATCATTTTAAATTGCTTTTTTAACGGTACGCAAGTGTCATCCTTGTGGAAGGCATTCTGTTGTAAAAAGCCGAGCCGGATTACCCTTGCGATTTCCAATACAAGCTTTTGATCGTCAGGCAGCACATCCGAGCCGATGAGCTTTACGATCTCCATCAGATTGCTTTCCTGATTTAAAAGCATAATCAGTTCATTCCGGTAGGTGACAAAGCGTTTGTCTACATATTCAGAATACCAGCCGGACAAATCGGAAAGATATTCGGAATAGCTGGTGAGCCACTGGATGGCCGGAAAGTGGCGCGCATAGGCCAGACTCTTATCAAGCCCCCAGAAGCAGCGGACAAACCGCTTTGTGTTCTGTGTGACGGGCTCGGAAAAGTCACCTCCCTGAGGCGAGACTGCACCGATGATCGAGACGGAGCCCTCGCTGCCGTTTAAAGTTTCTACGATGCCGGCACGTTCATAAAACTGGGAGAGACGTGATGCCAGATAGGCAGGGAAGCCTTCTTCGGCCGGCATTTCCTCAAGGCGTCCGGATAACTCTCGTAACGCCTCAGCCCAGCGGGAGGTGGAGTCGGCCATGATTGCGACATGATACCCCATAT
Source organism: Lachnospiraceae bacterium (assembly GCA_022792295.1). Taxonomy (GTDB): domain Bacteria; phylum Bacillota; class Clostridia; order Lachnospirales; family Lachnospiraceae; genus CANQGL01. The sequence continues at coordinate 75,899 of JAAWAR010000028.1, read as the reverse complement.
CGCGGTAATATTCTGCCAAAGTAAGGCCGGCATACAGGCTTGCTTCCCTGGCAGCCACCGGCATATTGGAGGTATTGGCGATTAACGTCGTACGCTCCATCAATGGATTTCCCGTTTTTGGATCTGTCAGCTCACCAAATTCTTCCAGGACCTGTGTCATCTCGTTTCCGCGCTCGCCGCAGCCGATGTAGATGATAATGTCAGCGTCGGACCATTTGGCAATCTGATGCTGCATCATGGTTTTTCCGGTTCCGAAACCGCCGGGAATCGCGGCTGTGCCTCCTTTGGCAAGCGGAAACAGCGTGTCAACGATCCGCTGGCCCGTGACAAGCGGCCGGGATATGGGATAGCGGCGGCTCGTGGGCCGCGGCGCCCGGATCGGCCATTTCTGTGTCATGGTAAGGACGATTTCTTCTTTGTCTCGCGTCTGCAAAGTCACGAGCGGTTCCTCGATCGTGTAAATCCCGTCGGGAACCACGGAAAGGACACGTCCTTCGACACCGGGGGGAACCATGATCTTATGTGTGATGGCGCGTGTTTCCGGAACCTCGGCAATCACACTTCCCGGATAGAGATAGGTTCCCGCTTCTGCCGTTATATGCGTCTGCCATTTTTTCTGTTTGTCGAGAGAGGGGACATGGACGCCGCGGCCGATATAGCATCCGCTTTCCTCCAAAATCGCGCCTAAAGGACGCTCGATCCCGTCAAAAATATTTGTGAGGATGCCGGGAGCCAATGTGACGGAGACAGGAGCTCCCGTCCCAACGACCGGTGTGCCAGGCTTTAAACCTGTAGTCTCCTCGTAGACCTGGATGGTAGTCCGCTCGGAGGTCAGACCGATTACCTCGCCTACAAGCCGTTCCTCGCCCACATAGACCATTTCGTTCATTTGGAAGCCGAAATCGCCTGCCAGATAGACGATGGGACCGTTGATGCCATAAATTTTACCTGTTGCCGTCATGCTTCCATCCTCCTAACGTGAACTGGAAATTTTCTTCGGCGTCTTTTAGGCGGGTCTCGAACGAGTTGTCGATGAGAATATTTCTGGATGAGATAACCGCCCGTGTGCCGCCAAAGAACGGATACTGGCTGATACGGATCTCACAGCCTGTTTTTTGGGACAGAATATCTCTAAAACGTTCGTCGGCCGGGTCCATGTATATATGGATTTCGTCGCCGCCTGCAAATTCCTTTGCCTGTCTGATCTGGTGTTCCAGGAGTTTTTCATAGCCGGAGGTCTCCATAAAGCGTTTCAGCTTTTGACGGAGCTTTGCGAACAGTTCCTCACGAAGCATTGCCTGCTTTTGGCTGCAGGTACGGCGGATCGCAATCTGGTTCACGGACAGCTCTCGGTTCAGATTCCGGCGGATTTTTTCTGTTTCTGCCTGGAGATGCTGCTCGGCCAGAATTTTGGCCTTTTTCTGATATTCGTCAAAAAGTGATTCCTGGCGGTCCGTATATTCGGATACGGCCTCGTCATACTGTCTTTTTGCATCTCCAAGACAGATTTCCTCGAACCGCTGTAATTTCAGGTCGATGGTCAAAAAAGTCACCTCATTTCTCAGAGCTTCAGGCCGATGGCCTCGTTCACATACGCTGTAATGAAGTCCGGCCTGCGGCCCGTCCCGTGGCGGTCCGGAATTTCAATTAAGAGAGGCCGCTTGTGCTCCGTGCGAACCGCCTTTACCAGATCCGGATATTTCTTTCCGAGGAATTCGGTCATAAGAAGAATACCTATGTCTTTCTGTAAAAGCACCCCATCAAGAGCCGCCTTAACCTCCTGCCGTTCATGGGCGATAACGCCTTCCACGCCGGCTAAGCGCATGCCGGTCAGCGTATCGATGTTGTCGCTGATCAGATACATTTTCATGAAAAATGCCTCCCTGGCTTAAAGCTTACCGATGATCATAAAGGAAATAATCAGTCCGTACAGACATACGCCCTCTGCCAGGCCGACGAAGATTAAAGATTTTCCGAGAATCGAGGAGTCCTCACTGATTGCGCCAAGCGCCGCGGAAGCGGCTGCGGATACGGCTAAACCGCCGCCGATACAGGAGAGGCCTGTGGAAAGTGCCGCCGCGAGATAGCCGAGACCTGCGGAAGTCGCCGCGGTTTGGGTGGAAGTCTCAGCGGCAAAGGCATGGCCGTTAAAGAATACGCAGACCGCAAACAGCATAGTGCCAAAAAACAGGAATGCGTTTGCCGCCAGGGCGGTTTTGTAACGGCCTTTGGTTTTTTCACCGGCCGCAAACGTGCCGAACGGAACGGCAATACTCAGGATCAGTGCGATTGTTAAAAGAATTTTTACTGTGAAAGTCATGATAAATGCCCCCTATTTTTGATAAAATGGTTTAAATTCACGGCCGGTGCCCTGATAGAACCGGCTGAACAGCTCGTAGTATTCCAAACGCAGTACCTGGATGCCCACGATTAAGCCTTCCATGCCGCAGACAAACAGATTTCCGAGGATCACAACGAGCGGATTTAAGTTTCCGCTTTCCGCGCCCGCGAGCATGAGAACGACTTCCATCATGGCGGCATGGCTGACTGCAAAAGCGCCAACCCGGACAAAAGAGAGTGTGTTCGAAAAATAGCTCAACAAAACTTCGAACAGTTCAAATAAGCCCTCAACAAAAAACATACCGATTCCGCCCGAAATAAGCGGGCTTTTCTTTAAAAGGAAGGCGGAAAGCGGCTCCTTTAAAAAGATCAAAAGAAGCGGCAGTACAAACAGGACAAGCAGAACGCCAAAGGCGGGAATAGACCTCCCTGTCATAAACAGGACGCTCACAGTAGCCAGCCCCGCATAGAAGACAAAGCCCGCCAGGCCGTTCGTGTCGAGCCAGGTTTTTTCTGGATCATGGTTCTTAAAGTTTATGAGCATGTTTATGAGCATTGTAAAGAGGATCATACACATGCCGAGCGCGATTGCCACGACAAATACGGTATTTAAGCGGCCGACAAACGGCAGATTTGTCATGGCCTTTGCCGGATGCAGCCAGAGGGCCGGAAGAATGTCTTCAAAGCCGAAGACACTGCCGAACAAAAGGCCGAAAACTGCCGAGAAAAAGCCGCAGCAGGATACGATCGCGGCAAGCTCCATGCCTTTCCATTTATAGAGAAGGAAACCGCCCACAAGGAGTAAAAGGCCCTGCCCGAAATCGCCGAACATAAAGCCGAAAAAGAGGGAATAGGTGATGGCAACGATGATGGTCGGGTCAAATTCCCCATAGGCCGGAAGTCCGTACATGCGCACAAACAGTTCGAAAGGTCTGAAAAACGGCAGATTTTTCAAACGGGTCGGCGGTGTTTTCCGGCGCTGAAGCCGGCTGTCTTCAAAAACAAAGAAAGTTTTATGATCGGGCAGCAGCTCCTTGCGTAAGGCGTCTGCCTGACCGGCTGGGATCCAGCCGCAGAGCAGATAATAGGGATGCGCATCGTCATGGATGCAGGCGGCGTATTTGTGGACATCCGCATTGTCATTGTAGCTTTTTAAAACCGAAAGAGCGTCAAAAAGCTCTTTTGAACGCGCAGACAAAAGCGAGGCGTCGGCAGTCTCAAGCTCCCGATACGTATGTTCCAGCCCGCTTATTTCCTTTTCCAGCCGTTCGGTTTCCTCCTTTGGCGTTCCATCAAACTGGTCCGGCAGGAAAATCTTTTCAAACTGGAGTGATACGAACATGGCGTCAATCCGATTTGCCAGGACGGCCGGGGTAAAATAAATAAGCGAGACATAATGGTCGGTTTCATGGCACTTGTATAGGATCACATCGCTTGAAACGACGGCGAAGCGTTCTAATTGTGGATAGAGCTCCTTCTGCACGCGGCCGAAGCGGTATTTAATATGTGTAAACTTTAAAATCGCAGGGATGTCAAAATCCAGTTCCTGGTAAAGCTCGATCTGCTCCAAAAGCTCCCGATCGCTCTTGACTTTTTCTAAAAGCTCCTCCCGCTTTTTTTGAGAAGCCGTCAGCTTGCCCAGTGTATCTTCGACGAGCGAGACAGCGGCCTTGATCTCCATAGACGACTGTCTGCTTTGCTCTGGTTTACCGCCCGAAAGCCGTTTGATCAGGCGCTTTGCTTTTTGGTACGGCTCTCTATAGGGATTGGCCGCGGGATAGGGAACCAGACTGGAGTGCGACGCAGATTTTAATTCCGTCAAGGCATGTTCAAATTGGATCGGATAGTGGGAAAGCACCTGGTTTACCACCCGGTCTAAATCATCCTTAGGCCCGGAAATACTGATAAATTTCATCTTTTCTATCATGAAATCCTGCCTCCTTTCTAACTTTCTGCCAGACAAGAGAGGAGCTCCTCTTTGTCAAGCTGATAACGGACGCCCTCTATGATGGTAATAATTTTGCGGATTTCTTCTTCCTTAAAATAGAAAAAACTGTTTAATGCCGCAGCAGAATATGGATTTTTGCGGCCTGAGGAGAGATAGGCGGCGTCTGTGACGGCACGGAATACCTGCTTTAGCTTCAGGCCTTCCGGACCGATAAACAAATCCCCCGGAATCTTGTTTTTATAGTGGGTTTTTCTCAAAAGCTCCAAAAATTCTTCCGGTCCTGCCGCATAAGCCAGCTCTGTGAGCTGCCTCTTTTTCAGGTGGTAAAAAATCGGGATCAGAAACGTATGGATGCTCTCTGGTGGGAGCCTGTAGTATTGGCGTGCACGTAAAAGCCATTCCAGGTTTAAAAGATCAAGCTTTTCTCCAACCGCCTCGACAACAGTAGCCCGTTCATTTTTTTCAAGCTGTTTTTCAAGCGCTTTCCACATGCGGATAAAATAGAAAAGGTCAAGCGCCACTTCATAGTCAAATAATGCCGCCGTGCCGCTCTCAAAAAGTTGGCCTAAGGGAGCCTGATAGGGGGAGCCCGAAAGTTCCTTGAGAAAGGGCTCCAACGAGGTACAGGCCGCGAGGGCCGCCAGATTCAAATGAGAGTGGCGGAAAAAAAATTCTTCATAAACGCTCAGATTCAGCTCAGAACGACGGTTGGAGAGCGTATTGCGCAGGCAGCGCTTTAAAAGGTCAATCTCAAAATGAAGAAAGTATATATCCAGGAAATTTTTCTGTTTGACAGAGGCAAAACGGTAAAGGCTTGCATAATCACGGTAAAGGGAAAGCCAAAGAAGCTGTTCAATCCGGCCGCGATGCATCTCCTCCTCCCCGCTCTCCTCGAATACTGCGTGGTAGGCCGGGAGATTTTTCAGATACGCGACGGCTTCCGGAACGGATTTGGCCGAAAGCAGTTCTTCGTATTGCTGTTGGGTCAAAAGCTTTCCCCGCATGGCGGAAAGCTTAGCGGCAATGGCGCTGTAGTTTATAAGGCCTTTCATCATTTAACTCTCTGTCAGGGTCCGAAACAGGCAATCGAGGTAACGCTCCTTATTTTCCTCAAAATGCCGTTCCAGTGCCAAAATGCTTTCTTTTGCCGCAGCCTCCTGCTCCTTCAAACTTGCCTGCATGGTCTGTGAAAGTTGTTCTGTCAGTGACGCAATCCGTTTTTGTGTTTCTTTCTTCAATTCTTCATCAAACAACCTTGTCTTTTCCTCATACTCTGCTGTGAGTTCCTTTTTGCGGGAAGCGCTGTCAGCAAGGATTTTGACGGCTTCATCTTCAATCTGGGAAAGGCGTTTAATGGTATTGTTCATAAGCAAAGCTCCTCTCGGAGAAATTTAATCCTAAATCTTTAGTATAGACCACTTTTTGCTAATTGCAAATATGTAATATTTATATTTTCCATAATTAGCATAATATAAAATTATAGAATATAAAAATTTTAGAAATCGGCCATAAAAAATTCCGGGAGACGAAAAAAGACTCCCGGAATTTTTTTATGGCCGGCCGCCTATTCGGTGACCTCAGTCAGAAATTCTTTTGATACATATGCCTGCTGGCCGTTGTATAGGATAATGGCCCAAGTGTCGTCATAGTCGCCTACATATTCGACTGTCTTGTTCGGATCAAGCTTGCCGATTCGGTTGTCTGACGCAAGGGCAGGGGTCTTGCGGACATTGAGTGTATCGGTGGTCTTATAGGTCACGGGCTCGGTTTCGGGAGGAGTTGTCGGCGCCTCGGTCGTCACAGGCGGCGGTGCGGTGGTCGGCGCTTCCGTTGTCACAGCTTCGGTGGTCGTCGGTGCGGGCGTGGTTTCGTTTGTCTCGGTTTTTTTGGGCGCCAGCACGCGAATCAGAACGAGCAGAATGACGATCAAAACGACCGGTATAAGAAGCTTAATCAGATCGCTGCCGTTTAATCCGGCCTTTGAGCGCTTTTTCCGGCTGCGGGATGAGGAGGACCGGCGTGTACCTTTTGGGGATCCCTGCTGGCGTCTTGCCGCAGAGGTAGCCGTCTGACGCGAAGCCTGGGACTGGCGGGGCGGCGCGGACGCTGCAGACCGGGGGCGGGAGCTGCGCCCGGATCCGGCCATAGCGTAGACCTCCTCAGTCAGAAGCTTTAAAGCCTGGTTGGCGTTGGCGGCGCTGCCATCCCCGGTTTTTGCGGCATTGACGCCGAGTGCCAATATTTGCAGATAATGTTCCGCGGTGGGCTTGGAAACCCATTTTCCTGCATAAAGCTGCCGAATCATATCATCCGGCGATCCCTCCACAATACCGGCTTTATCACATTGAAGCTTTACGATATATTCTAATGTCTGGCGGGACTTAATCATCGAAAGATTGTATTTCTTTTGTTCTGCCAGACGTCTGGCTTCCTGCGCATTTCTTTGTATCTTATCCCAGATAACGGGATTATCCATCTTTCCCATACGCTGACCTCCATACACATTGCTACATTATTTCTTTTATTATAATAGAAAAAAAGGAATTTTGCATTAACATTTTGTAAACTTTCAAGAAATTTTGTCGTTTTTGAAAGAAAGACCGACAGAACGTTCAGAATGTGAAGGCGTCTTGCATTCCCAGAGTAAAAATGCTATAATCGCGTCATAAAAGTAAATGCATAAAACAGCGGGAGGAAGCAGCATGAGGTTACGCCATATCAAAGGCGCGGAGGAGGAAATCGCAGAGAGTCCCTATGTCATTCAGGAGCCTAAGATGCTTAAAGGCCGGTGGCATACATTTTTTAAAAATGAGAATCCGATTCACATCGAGATTGGTATGGGGAAGGGAAAGTTTCTCATGGAATTGGCCGCGATGAATCCTCTCATCAACTATGTAGGAATCGAGAGGTATTCAAGCGTTTTATTAAAGGGACTTAAAAAGCGGGAGGAATCGGGGCTTTCCAATAGCTGGTTTATGCGGGTAGACGCCAGGGAGCTGGCGGACATTTTCGACGAGGGCGAAGTGGACCGGATCTATCTGAATTTTTCTGATCCATGGCCGAAGGACCGCCATACCAAACGTCGTCTGACCTCGGATCGTTTTCTGGCCGTCTATGACCGGATTTTAAAAAAAGACGGGGTAATTGAATTCAAGACAGATAATCAGGAGTTGTTTCAGTTTTCCCTTGAGTCGATCGAGGCCTGCAGATGGCGGATACGAGAGAAGACCTTTGACTTACATCACAGTGCGGCGGCCGCCTCTAATGTTATGACCGAATATGAGACACGATTTGTGGCGGAGGGTAAGCCGATCTGCAGGCTTGTGGCTTTTCGTGGGGAATAAGGACGGGCGCCCTGCATATAATAAAAGAAATCCGACAAGAAAAGGGAGTGCCCGGATGGATATGAAAACGAAACTTCTTCGCAGCCTTTCCCAGGCGACCTGTGACAAAACGGACTTAAATCAGACAATTCTCACACTCAAAAAACGGTTTGACGAGGCAAACGCTGCGATAGGTGGAAAAAAGAAGAAAAAATAAAGGAGAGAAGGAAAACAATGGAAAAGAAGTTTACGAGTGCGAATTTTGATTCTGAGGTTCTCGGTGCAGCTGTACCGGCTGTTGTGGATTTTTTTGCAACCTGGTGCGGTCCCTGCAAAATGATGGCACCGGTAATCGAGACACTGGCCGGAGAGTATGACGGAAAGGCCGTGATCGGAAAGCTGGATGTCGATGAAAACGAGGACATTGCCGCGCGCTACGGCGTTATGACGATTCCGACAATTCTTTTCTTTAAGAACGGTGAGCTGGTGACGAAGACCGTTGGGGTTCAGAGTAAGGAGACCTTAAAAAAGATGATTGACGGGATGCTGTAAAATGGGAGATTTGTGAAAGGCCGGCGCGCCGGCCTTTTGACCCTTTTTTGTCTGAACGGTTCCCATACCTGTAAAAATTTGTTAAAAAAAATAAAAAAAAGTGTTGACTTTTGAAAGTGTGTATCTTATAATAAGGGACGTGTCAGCAATAAGGACACAGAACTAAAAAATATGCGCCCTTAGCTCAGTTGGTAGAGCAGTAGACTCTTAATCTATTTGTCCAGGGTTCGAGTCCCTGAGGGCGCAGTGGAAAGCACTGGTTTTGCAGATATAACATGCTGCGGGGTCGGTGTTTTTTTTGTGCCTTTTTATGGAAAGCATATCTTTTATGATGCGGGGGGTACAGCCCGGTTGAGGCCGTGAATCAGGTGAGCCGTATTTTGAGGAACGGCTCGTTAATCTGCGCGGTAGAACCGTGCAGCCCCTTGTCCACTGCGAGTATAGGGAGAGAATGTAGAATGAAGGAACTATCTATTAAGGAGATCGAAAACATCAAAATCGGAAGTGCAGAAAATAAGGAAGCAGGAACCGGCTGCACAGTGGTGCTCTGTGAGAAGGGAATGGCCGCGGGGCTTGACGTGCGTGGCGGCGGGCCGGCTTCGCGTGAGTCGGAGCTCTTAAAGCCAATGGCAACAGCGCAGGCCATCCATGCGGTGCTTTTAAGTGGAGGAAGTGCATTCGGCCTGGATGCGGCGGGCGGCGTTATGCAGTATCTGGAGGAGAGGAATATCGGCTTTGACGTGGGGATCACGAAGGTACCGCTTGTATGTGAGTCCTGCCTGTTTGATTTGAGCGTGGGGAGCTGCCGGATACGGCCGGATAAGGCGATGGGATATGCGGCCTGCGAAGGGGCCCAAAAGCAGAATTACCGCGACGGAAACTACGGCGCCGGAACCGGGGCGACGGTCGGAAAAATGCGGGGCCGGGATTTCTGCATGAAGGCCGGGATCGGGAGTTATGCGCTCCAGATCGGCGACCTGAAGGTAGGTGCGCTTGCGGCGGTGAATGCGGCCGGGGACATTTATGACTGGAAAACCGGAAAGAAGGCCGCCGGACTTTTAAACGCCGATAAGAAAACGTTGGCCGATACGGAGGAAGCGGTCTTTCGAAGCTATGAAGTCGTGGAGAATAAGTTTGTAAAAAATACAACGATCGGTGCGGTCATCACCAATGCCAGATTCGATAAAACAAGGCTTTGTAAGATTGCAGGCATGGCGCATGACGGATATGCCCGTGCAGTCCGGCCGGTGCATACCTCCTCGGATGGGGACAGTATCTATGCCTTGTCTGTCGGGATGATAGAGGCGGATTTGGATATGGTTGGGACACTTGCGGCACAGGTCATGGCTGAGGCGATCTTGCGCGCGGTTTGGAGCGCGGAATCGGCATACGGAATCCCTGCGGCAAGGGACCTTTTCCCGTAATGGTGATCTGGATTCCCGCATGGCGGTTTGTCAGTGAACGGGAATCCTCGAGTAACGGCAGGGGACCGGAGTGGTCATCCTGCCGAATTTTTTTGTCAGTCAGGATGGTAAAACCGTCAAAGTGTCTCATTTGAGGGGGGATTTTTTGACAAATCACGCATGGACTTTTATACTTGTCCATGCTATAGTTTATACATTCTATGGAGGGACTCTCTCTCCATCTGTCAAACGGAATTCGGATTCTTACCCGGCAGGATCAGCCGGAAAAACCATGGAGGATACAATGAAAAGAAGAACAGGACGGCTTTTGGCAGCGGCAGGAATTTTGACAGTCCTGGCCGGCAGCCAAATGACGATGCGGTCTTACGCGGCAGGAAATCTGGCCGGTAAACAGACGTATACGGTTTCAGAGAAAGAGGAATGCAGCCGCCTTCTCATGGAAGTGGTCTCGTCGATACGAGAGCCCGGCCGGCATGAATTCTATGTAACCGCAGAGGATTTTGAGCCGGATACGCTGGTGATCGCGCAGATGTTTCCCGGCATTGTCAACATTTCCAATACGAAGCTTACGGAAAAAAAGGAGGCCGGTCACGTCTATATGACGAATCGCATCGGGGTTGAGAAAAGGCTTTTAAAGGAAACCTGTCCGCATGTGTGGGAGAACGAGAAGCTGCAGCAGGCGGACTGCCTGCGAGACGGGCGAGAACGGATCTTCTGCCGCTTTTGCGGCGAGGAGCGGCAGGCTCTTTTGGGAAGCCTTGGCCATACGGATGCAGAAGGGGATTCCGTATGTGACCGCTGCGGAACCCGCTTTGATTCACAAAAAAGGGGCGACCGAATTTCGGTACTCTACCGTTTTGGAACAAGTGAGGAACGGCTGCCGTTTGTCTGTGTGGAGGAAGACTACAAGGGCGGGATGCTCTACGCGCTTGAAGGAGTAATTCCAAAGGCCGTGGCTGCCGAATCGGCCTCCGAACGTTTCGGGACGCTTAAGGAACGGCTTCGGTGGTGGCTCCGGGCGGATTTTGCCAACGGGATTTCTGCATACCGTGCCTGTCTGGGGACCGAACTTTTAGATGCTCTTGGGCTTCCGATTCCGGAGGAGGAGTGGAAGGAAGGCATGGAACTTCGTCCTGGCCTTATTTTAAAAAAACCGGAGACGGGAGAGCCGGCCGAAAAAAGGAGCTGGTCTACAGGGGATATACAGATCCGAAGGATAGGAAAAATCCCATACCGCTTCCGATGCATAGACGACGATTATAAGGATGCAGATTCTAATTATCAAAAAAGCGCATTGTTCTTATGCGAGACTGTCATACGTTCTGATATCGACAGTACAAACACCCAGAGAAAAATTCTGCCATTTGGCGAAACCAGTAATTATAAAACTTCGAAGGCCCGCGAGTGGCTGTTAAAACAGGCGGACACGGACAGCGGACTGCTTGCGGTCCCTACGGGGGTAAACACTGCGTTTTTGGGAAGGACGGAGGAAGGAAGCTTCGAGGAATTTGCGGACAGCCGTCTGCTTTGTTGCGAGCTTTTGTTCCAGTCCATGACAGATCCGATTTTTCTTCTGTCTGTAGAGGAAGCGCTCCGATACCGGAAGGAGCTTTGGACACCGGATGGGGGAAACAGCTCGTTTGACCGCGGCTACTGGCTGCGTACACCCGTATATGAGGAGGATGCACAAGGCCTGTTTTCTTATGGAAAGCTGGTTTACGCAGTTGACCTGAAGGCAGGCTGCATCCGGCCTGCACGAGTGGACGACGGGAGCATAGGGCTAAGGCCTGCGTTCTGCCTGCCGCAGGCATAAAAGAGAGGAGAAAATAGAAAATGGCAAAAAGAACAAAGAAAAGAAAATGGCCGGCCCGCTGCGCGATGGCGGCCGGGCTCTGCTCCCTCGCGGCATTTTTGCTGCCGGTCCAGGCCCTGGCAGAAGCGACGGCAAGAGAATTTGGAAGGGTTTCGCTTCGCATCGGTGTAGCCGTCACCGGTACGGCCATACCGGGAAACGGCCGAATGGAAGAAAAGAATGTCCGGCTGCCTTTTAAAGCCACGGCCGCCAATGCTCTGATAAAAACAGGTTCAAACGCCACGCTCCTTCCGATGCCTGCCTCCACCTACGATCTTCGCTTTCAGGGGACAGGAGAACTGTGGGAAGGCTGGATAGGAGATATGCGCTTCCTTGACGGGACAGCCGGAGACGGGACAGAGGAACGGCCTTACCAGATTTCAACGAAGGGCGAGCTTATGGGGCTTTCCGAGCTGGCGTCGCTTGGGATGGTGGTTGAGGAGGGTGCCGGGAGTTTTCCCGGTGATTATACGGGAGCCCATTTCGAATTGACAAGAGACATTGATTTGGAGGGCATCGCGTGGATGCCAATCGGCTTTTACCGAACGGAGGAGGAGCGGGAGGCAAAAAGGGCAACTCCGTTTTGCGGATCGTTTAACGGGAATGGGAAGACGGTGTCCAATTTCCGCATGTATAGGCCGAACTGGACGCAGGTTGGCCTGTTCGGGGCATTAAAGGGAGCAACGGTGACAGATCTGACCGTGAAGCCTGAAAATGTCATCACCGCAAAAGGAGAGGCCGGGATTCTTGCCGGGACGGCAGAAAACAGCATAATCCACAGAGTTACCGTGAGCGGAACGTTGAAAACGGAAGGAACGGCCGGCGGGGTGGTGGGCATCCTCACAGACAAAAGCGTGGCAGAAAACTGTACGGCAGATCATGTGGCGATCGACAGCAGTACAAAGAGGGAGACGTATACAGGGGGCATCGTGGGAAACGCATCCGGGTCTCTGCTCGTAGACTGCACCGTCAATACAGGGAGCACGAAAAGCGCAAGAATCCAGGGAGGCGGCTATGTCGGCGGGATTGCCGGCTTTCAAAACGATACGGATATCTTTAACGTACACGTAATGGGGACCATCGGAGGCGCCGGCTCGCAGTCAATCGGAGGCGTGAGTGGAAAATATGCCTCCGGTAGGCTGAAGGTGGCCCGGTTTGAGGGGGAGATTGCGAGCTCGGGGTTAGGAAGTGCGGCCCATGAAGGAAGCTTCATCGGTACACATGATACAGGGTTTCATTTTCGATACGGGACGGAGACAGGCGCTGATCTGGCCTATCTTTTTACGGACCGCGAGGAGAAGCTTGCGGCCGGTGTCTGCGGCTGCGGAATTTTGGAGGACAATCAGTTTGCCTATGAGGATCACATCGGGTTCTGGCATGTCGGAGATAATTTTTATACGTTGGTTCAGGGACGGGGGAGCAAACCCGAGGAGGGACGATATTTTTACGAAGAACTGGAGGAAGGGGTTCTCCATGTCATTGACACGGAGGACGCGGTAAAAATGTTCCTCTGCTCCCCGGATCATTTTGCACCCAGTGCGGTAGGGCGTCCGGTTCGCGGCTATCTGGTCTCCGTTCTTCAGATCGACACGGCAGCCAATGTACAGAATTATTATGACGTGGCGACGCTTACGGCAAGAGGCTCATCTGCCTACAGCCACGATCTGGATAAATCGCACCGCGGAGCCGTTGCCGCCGGGGATACGGTCACGGTAACAACCGCGCCGCGGAATACGGAGGAGGAAAAGTATCAGATGGATGGGACGCCAACGTATAGCGATGCGGCCGGCAAGCGCATCGCTATGTCGTATCAGACCGGCGGCAGCTATCGTTTTGTGATGCCAGAAAACGATACGGAGGTTTCAGCCGTGTATAAAAAGGTGGCGGCAAAGATTGGGACTGTACCGGAGGAAATTTCCTTTCATGTTGTTCAGGAGAGAAGCGGAGACAGACGGTCGCCCTCCATTGTCACAGAGGTCAGAGAGCAGTCCGGAAAACTGATTGCGCGTTATCTCAACGGGGCGCTGGAGGAAGGAACCGAGGTGCAGGAGGTGCGGATCGAATCGGTGATCGGAGAAAACAACGACGTAGCCGACAAGAGAACGGCCTGGAGTGTTGACGATGCCGATCTGATTTTTTTGAAGGCCAATGGGGACGAGGATGCGTCCGGATATACGGAAAAAAGCGCCTCCATCGAGCTGAATCTGGAGGCCGATTTTTTTAAGGATATTGAGGAGCGGCTGGAAAGGGAGCAGGCGGACAAAGAATACCGGTATACGATTCCAAATACGATTTACGGCGGAGGGATACAAGGAGGCGTGGCTGTCCTTACCGCCAGGACGCGTCCGGCCGCGAGCTTTGAAGGAAAGCCGCTTGCGGCAAACTGCCGGATTCTCGTGACTTTCCAGATCAAAGACCGGACGCATGTGGCCGTAGAAGGGGCATCGCTTGACAAAACGGCGCTGGAGTTTACAGTCACCAGGCGGCTTACGGGAGACAGGAAAAATCCGAGGGAGACGGTTCTCATCTCGCCTCCGCAGACCTTGAAGGCCGAATTTTCACCGGATTATTTTGATAAAAAGGATGTTTCCTGGACAGTGGATGACACCAATCTGCTCACGGTAAAGGCAGGAGGCTATGGAAACGGGGAGGCAGAGGCAGACTATAAAAATGCCAGCCTCCATGTCGTTAAAGATACTAAGTGGATTCGCGATATTATGGCTGTCGATGACGCGGTTTATAAGGAAAATCCATATACAAAGCGCACGGGGGCAGGAGAACGGAAAGCAGAAGTGACTGTGACGGCAAAGGATACACTGGGGAACCGGCAGACAGCTTTCTGTGAAGCGGTTATCCGTTTTTCTACGATAGACGAGACAGAAATCCTTCCGGAACGTGTGGAGCTTAATCAGAAGGCACTGGAGTTTGACATGCTGCTTACAAAGACCGGACCGGCGGGGAAACCTACGCTTACCTGGAGCGGGGCGGGCGGGCAAAAATTGAATGCGGCCGTTTATCCCAAAGAAGCAAAGAAAAAGGTAGAGTGGGAGACGGATACGGACATACTCTCCGTGACGGATGACGGACTTTTTGTGCCGATTACAGACGCTGCCTGGATTACAGAGGCCATAAAAAAATATCCGTATACCGCAGAGCAAAGAGTGCAGGTAACGGCAAGAGCAGGCCAGGCATCGAAGACGGCAGAGGTGCTTTTAAAGTTCAGGCTTGTAAATAAGACCTATTCCACGGGCAGCTCAGGAGGCTCGCAAGGCTCGGCCGCAAAACGCTCCTCGCTCGGGATAACCACATCAGGGACGACAAGAGTGCTGGCAGAGACGCCAAAGGGCGCGGTCATGGGGACTTGGGTACAGGACGGAGCCGGAAACTGGCTGTTTACAGAGGGAGGGCGAACGTATGCGAAGGAATGGGCTTATATCCACAATCCCTATGCAGGGGCTGGGCAGGAAAGCGCCTCCTGGTTTCGGTTTGACGATGACGGGAAGCTGCATACGGGCTGGTACTTCGATTCGAAAGGGGCCTTTTGGTATTACCTGCACGACAAAGCGGACGGAAGCCTGGGGCGCATGTACAAGGGCTGGCATCTTATAGGAGGACGCTGGTATTATTTTGAGAGCGGCGGGCAGATGGCGACAGGCTGGCGCTGGGTGGACGGCAGATGCTACTGCCTGGCCAAACCGGATGGATATATGTATTCCGACACGGTGACACCGGATGGATATACCGTAGATGGTTCCGGAGCCTGGACGCTTGACGGTGTTGTCCAGACGCAGGAAACAACGCCCGGTAAAGAAGGGATTTGAGCCGTCTGGCCGAGCCAGGAATAGAAGATTAAAGGAGAAAGGTATGAAGGCTGTGGAGAAATTGATAGCAGGGAAGAAACGGCCGGTGGCCGGCATCCTGGCAGTGGTGCTGGCAGCACTTTGGATGCGTGTGCCGTTTCCTATGAAGGCGCATGCTTCGGATGTATGGCCGCAGAAATCGACGGCTCCGTTTTACTGCCTGGATGGAGGGAAAAGCTGGAGGGCGGCAGACCGCTACGATACTTATAAATACGATACGCTGCCGGCGCCGCTCACAGACGTGCAGGCCAGGCGTCTGTTCTGGGGCTATCCTGCCAACTGGGCGGCACTCAAAGAAGCGGCGAAAAAGTACGATCCAAATCTGTATGCGCAGCTTGCATCCACAGTCTCCGGACCGAATACAGTCAAGTACATAAAGGATGACACAGGAACAAAATTCGCCTGGGTGGCAGACAATGAGGAGATCGAGAGACGTGCGGTTTCGGCCATGGAACAGGCGGCCGCAGAGGGAGCGGCCAAAGGAAAGGAAGCGCCGCAGGAGATCAGCGAGGCGACCTCGGAGGAAAAGGCAGTGCCGTTTCAGGTATTGCCCTTTTCTGACGGGCCGGGAGCCCTGGATACGGAGTTTAAGCTGGGAAGCGAGTTTATCCGCGATATTGCAAAGATCGAGCCACAGAGCGTCTGGGACAACGGCTCTACCGGCGGAAACGTAGGCTGGCTGGACGCTTCACAGGATAAAAACATCGCCAAATCGGTCATGGGTGAGAACCTATATGAGGTGACCTGGAGCGGGGATTCCATCAGAATCCATAATAACGGCTCGGCGCTCGCCAATGAAAATGCGGTGGGCAGCACGATGAGTGAAGAAGAAAAATACAATAAGACGACGGTGCGCTATAAAATTACCATGCGCGGCGGCTCCGGCTGGTACACGGAAGGGAGCTGGAGCGATGATTATCTTCACGAATGGATGGATTTTAAGGCCTGCATCAATGCGCCGGCTCATCAGAGGCTTTATAAGGCGGACATCCGAATTGCGCCGTCCGACCAGGTGTTTTATATTGTCATCAGCCAGGAGGGGGACAGCGAATGGGAGCCGCCGGGGCATGGGAAAACAAAGCCAAAGCTGCAGTTTCAGATTTTCCGGCACGAGGAAACGTTTCAGGCAAATTATCATGTGCGGTTAAAGAAATTTGACGACGAAACAGAAAAGCCCTTAAAGGGCAGCCAGTTTTATTTGTACGAACGGTTTGAAGACATGGATTCCTTAAGTAAAAGCGAGGCGGCAGCAGGACTTGTGAAGGAGAATTTAAGCTTTACCCCCTGGACCGGCTTTCAGGTATTTTCCGAGGGAACGACGGATGTGAAGGGAGAGATTACCCACACGGATACGCGAAGCTACACGTATGCAAAGACGTACTGTGACGGCCATCCGCTGCCGGAGTGGGGAAAGGAGGAGTCCGAGGAGGCGGACGAGGAAGAAGAACCGGAGGGAGAGTCTGCAGAGCAGGTAAAAGATGCGAATCGGGAAGCGGCAGGGAAATGGCTGGAGCTTTTGGACTCCTGTGAAAAGGCCCAAAGCGGCGGGACACATTTTCACTGGCTGGCCGACGAGGATGCGCCAGAGCTTGTCTCGGAAGTTTTGGAAAGCGGAAGTCCGTCCAAAGGAGGATACGGCGGGGAAGGCGCTGAGAGCACCAAGGCATTTGAGGCTTCAGGCTGTAGGGCGGACTGTGAGGAAACGTATGAGAAATTTATCCGTCTTAGGTTCACCTATACCTGGAAAGAGATACAGGCAAGACCGGGATATATTCTCCACGGTTTTCATGCGGATGATAAGCCGATTGAGCTGGTGACAACAAATTCCTCCGAGGCAGGGGCCGAGGCAGTCTTTGCCGCAGGAGCCAGCAGCCAGATCACGGAAAATGTGTGGTATACAGGGAATACCGAGGAAGAACGCAGACAGCGTCAAAGCATAAGAACCGCTCTTATAAAAAACAGTGGACCGGGTGGCGGACATTTGGCCGGGGTTCTTGCGTTTTATCTGGCCGAAGGGGGTCAGGAGATAAAAAAGAGCACTGTAACGTCCGAACGCGGCGTTTGGAAGACGGGATGGCAAAAACCAGCTTCCGATACGGAAAATAGCAAAAAAAACACGGAGCCGGCGACGGCCTCCGATGCAAAAAGGCAGACTGCAAAGGAGACAGCTTCCAATGCAAAAAGCAGGGTCAAAAGGGCGACAGCCTCCAATGCGGGGGAGGAGGCGAAACTGCCTGTCAGACAGAGACGACTTTTTCAGTTTAAGCCGGCGTTTTCGGATGAGACAGAGCCGGACGACAATGAGTGGGCGTTTGGCGGAAGTCTGGAAGATTTCCAGGGCTATCTGGCCGGGGCTTCTTTAGACGGAAAGCGGCATCTGAAGAAAGGTCAATCGGGAACGTTTTCTCACTGCAGCGGGAAGGAAGACTGCGGGGATGCCTGGCATGTCCGCGACCACCGGACGGAAGGACGGCTTCATATCAATAAAAGAGATCTGGATCTATACAGAAAGGAGAGCGACACCTATACCGCATACGGGGAGGCCGAAGGGGATGCCACGCTTGAGGGAGCGGTTTACGGGCTTTTTGCGGCAGAGGATCTCATCCATCCGGATGCGGAGCTTGAAAGTAGGGGAAGACTAAGCAACACTGGCATTGTATACCACAAAAATGATCTCGTAGCGGTTGCCGCTACGGACGAGGACGGCAACGCGGACTTCCTTGCCTGTACAAGAGAGCCCGGTGTGA
Source organism: Lachnospiraceae bacterium (assembly GCA_022792295.1). GTDB lineage: Bacteria > Bacillota > Clostridia > Lachnospirales > Lachnospiraceae > CANQGL01. The sequence goes on along the minus strand of JAAWAR010000028.1, from coordinate 57,853 downwards.
CCTATGATTACGAGACGGGAGAGATCAAAAAGCGGCCGGATTTTAACGGAAAAGGGCCGATAAACCGGTATCAGGAAAATCAGGAAAGAAACGGAAACTGCTGGATTGGACGGCCACTGCTTCTCGGAAGCTATTATGTGAAGGAGCTTTCCCGAAGCGAGGGATTTGAGCTTTCCGTGAACGGGCTTTCAAAAAAGCGTACAAATTACGGGACCGGCTTTAAGACCCCTGAGGCAGCCGGGGCCAGGGGAACCGCAGTGCTCTCTCTTTCCGATATTTCCTCCTCCATGGAAGGGGAAGCCGGAGGAGGGAGGGGCTACGATGAACTCCCGTTTTTTGTCACCTCAACAGGAACAGAGGGCTATGAACTCATCTTTTCCGGATTCCCGGAGGGGACAAGCTTTTACAGGACAGACAGCGGAGAGGCCAGTGTGACAGGACCTCATGTGACAGGAAGCGAGGAGCGGCCGGTTACGGATCCGGAAGGAAATCCGGTCTGGAAACGGGCCGAAAGCGGCAGAAGCCATGTTCGATACGAACCTGAATACGGAACAGACGGAAAGATAACGGGGCAGGTTCCGGCAAGCCGCATGGAGGACCAGATCATAAGGGCGTTGCAGATTCCGGAGAAAAAGAGGATGCAGCTTTTGGATCTGGAGCCCGACGCCAAAGAGGAGCTTCTTATGGAGAGTCTTTTGGAGCCGGAAAGCCTTTGCTTTGTCAAAGCGGCGGTAGAGGAGGTGTTAAATCGAAACGGCTATGAGACACCGGTTACGGCGGATGGCATCTGCTCGCAGTGGGATGCACCGGTATACAGCCGCGGAGTAAGAAAAGGGGAGCCTGACATTTACGGGCAGACGACCGCGCCTTTAGAGCCTGCATTAAGGACGGTTTACGGAGCGGCGACAGCAGAGCTGACACCGTCTGGGATCACGCCAGGGAGCACAAACGGAGAGCTAATTGCAAAGATTCTGGAATGGTATAGGGAGAATCCGGAATGGAGCTTTGGAGGAATAGACTCTATTACAAGGGAAGGCGATCATTACCGAATCGTCCTCTACGCAGGTGCCTCTGTCAGAGACAGCCGCCGTTTCTTTATAAGAAAGGAGAAAAGTGCGAGCCTGGAGGTGGATCGGATTTACGCGGTGTATGAAAATCCGGCAGAGCTTAGATGGGTGTATCAGGCCTATCAGGCGGAGGGAAGATACCGTTATGAGGTAGAACGCCGCTATTATATGGGAAGCGGAAGCGATAAACGCTATTATATCGACGCAACACTTACACCGGCCATGCTGGTAAGCGAACAAGGCGTTTTGGAGGCTATCCGGCATAGGGTAATGGTCTACCATAAAGCCGGGGAGGAGATCATCGACTATCTGTTGGGCGATCCGAAAAACCAGTACCGGATTTTGGAGACGGAGGCAGTGGACAAAATTGAGATTACGACAGAGACAGAGCTTGTGGAAAAGGACGTTTTGCTAGAAGGGGCCGTTTATGATAAAAAAACAGGGGTCTATAGATTGCATGTGGAGACCGAAGGGACGGACAGCTTCGGACAGGACTTTTCAGACAGCGGAGGAAGCCTTACGCTGCGGTTTACGGCAAAGCTGCCGCAAAAAAAGGTGCGGCTGACCGAAGCGGATATTGTGTCTTTAGGGGCGGGGAATACGGCTGACTACAGGGCCAAAGAGGAGATCGGTTTCGCAGAATATCTCCTTCGATTTGCGGGCGCGGCACTTTCTGTCTCGACAGGAGAGGGGGCAAATTCGGCAGACACGTATATCGCAGAAAAGACGCTTTCCTACCGTGGACAGACCCGCATAAGTGAGGACGGAGAGACAGGGAGGTTCCCGCTGCAGCTTCTGGAACGGCCGATCAAGCAGAAAATAAAGGTAAAAAAGATGCTATCGGATGGAGAGGCAATGGACAATTTCCGTTTTAAGGTTTATCTGAAATCCAATTTGGAACGGTTATACTGTGACCCGGACGGGATGATTCTCTGGACGGATAAAAATGGGATCTTGCTTGATGGGAAGGCCGCTTGTGAGGCTTTCCCGGAGCTGGTTCCCAGACTGTATACGAAGAAGACGGGACGCAGGCTCTTAGAGACGGTCTTGTGCCGCGCAGAGGATGAAGCGGGGACTTCGCGGCTCGTGGAGAGCTATAACTACGAGAAGTTTTTTGACGCGATCAAAACGGCAGATACGGACCGGTGGCACAACGACGGGGAGATTATGAATACGTCGTTTAAGCCGTTTGCCTGCGGCCGATTCAGCGGGATCCGAAATACGATCAATTCCTCTGCCGCGGCAGAGGAAAACGCAAAGCGCTCGGATGCCGTGCGGCAGTTTGCAGTTACCTGGTATCTGGAGACGGAAACGGACAAGCTGAAGAAAAAAATCGGGGACGGCTCCGATACGGCGTACGCAGACGAGTTGTACGATCAGGCGCTGTATGCGGCGATTTTGAAGGCGGAGGAGTATTTGGCGCCGTTTTTTTGCTATGATCTGGATTCTCTGTACGAAATTTTATGGGACAGCGAGGAGGGAGGAGGGCTCGATCAGGATTGTTCGACTCTTGCTGCGGGGCAGTTTAAGAAGGAGGGAAAGACAGAATATGCATATGGCATATCGCAGTATCTGCCTTACGGAGAATACGTCCTTTCCGAGCAGCAGCCGTATAAGCCGGAATACGGGGATTTCCCCAACAGACATTATGCCATTGACACGCCAAAGGAGCTTTCACTTCCCTGCGTGTATGAAACAGAGTCGGAAATGTATTCCTCTTTTTATCAATATAAAAAAGAAACGACACCCAATGAGCTGGCAAAAAAATATTGGATCCGTTTTAATGAGGAGTGGGCAAATACGCATACGGAACCGCTCAGAGAGTATGTGATTCTGGCACACAGTCATGACGGGGACTTTGAACTCTACCCCTATGGGCTGGACAGGGAGAAGGAAAAGGAGCATTGCAGACCATATCGGAATCCAAAGGTTGCGGAGTATTATCACTATGTTTTAAGAAGCGAAAACGCCTCGGTTGAAGACAATGTTCCGTATCCGGACGGGAAAGGAGGGCTGGAAAGCGGATATGGCCTGTACCTGAAAGATAATGTCTTTGCCATGAACGGAATGCAGACGGCATATGACAGACGATACGCGCCGATGCTTGTGCCGTGGAGCGTGCCGGAGACCGAAAGTGAGGGACCGGCAGCGCACACGGGCTTTGCAGAGCAGAGTTTTTTGAACCGTCCATATCAGGCGAGGCTGCGGATCGAAAAACTGGATGCAGAGACCGGAGAGCCGATCCTGCACGATGACGCGGTATTTGCGCTTTATAGGGCGGAGCGCGACGAGAGGAGAGACGGGGACGGCTCAGTAAAAAGATACGGCAGGCCGACCAGGATCGCAGGAAGCAGGGAATTTTTGGAGGCGATGGGGGCAGAACACATTGCTCCGTTTGCAAGAGGCCTGCCGTTCATGGGACCCGGGGAGCTTTTTTCCGGCACAGTGGCGGCCGGTACGCCGATCTGCCGGGAGAAGGATGTCGTAATCTTTTCGGACGAAAAGGGCGTCCGGACGGGAGAGTTTGAGGCGCTGTCCACCGTGGTCAATGAGGAAGGCGGCAAGATTGTGCAGACAGCCGGCTATCTTGAGACCCCAAATCCGGTGAAGGCCGGTGTCTACGTGTTGGCAGAGCTTAAAACTCCAGCCGGATATAGAAGGAGCGGGCCCATCCCCGTCGAGATCTACAGCGATGCGGTGTCTTATTATCCGGACAGCGGGGAAGAAAAGGCAGCGGCAGTCTGCTATCCCTATACAAGTAAAGCCGAAGGAAACGGGCAAAAGGAGAGGACAGAGACTGCACGCATCTATGTGAATGATACGGCGACAAGCCTGGAGGTGTCCAAACGGAAGGTCGGGGACACGGTTCGGGGAATGAAGGTATCGGGACGCGTAGAGGGGACAATCACCCTTCTGGGAATCGAATACGGCTTGGAAAATCTGGAGCTCGCCTACAACAGCGCAGGACAGTACCAGGGCTTTGGCTGGAAAAAGGGGACGCTCGAATATCTGGAAAACCGTAAGGCAGCGGGAGAGCGCGTAGAGCTTGTATACGAAAACGGCGTGTTTCAGGGCTATGGCTACATTTCCAAAACACTTGGGACGGCCGGGGACGAAAACCGCTATGTGGCAGGCGCTATGATGGCGCTGTATGAGGCCATTGAAGTGCGGGCAGGCGGCGATGGCGAAGATTATACGTTTGAGGGGGTGGAGGTAAACAGAGACCGTAACGGAAATGTAAAGGAGATCCTTGTAAAGGAAGGCTTTGCCGGGCAGAAGACGGAGTTTTTGCAAAGGGACGGACGCTGGAAGGTGCGGACGACAGAACGTAAGGACACACCGGTCCTGTTTTATGATCTCGGCGGGCTGAGGGTGCTTGAAACCGACCGGCAGGGCAGCCTGTTCGGATATGACAGAGAAGGAAAAAGGATAAAAATCACGGCAGACACAGATTCTGTCTACGCATTAAGAGGCGGGAGGCCTGTCTTTGAAATCTGTGGCGGCGATTTTTCAGAGCTGGTTTACGACAGCGGGGCGAAAGCGTTTAAGAAGTTAGACGAGGCATCTATCCTCTACCATTTGGATGAGGCGTTATGCCGGGATGCCCAGGTGGACGGATACACGGGCCTTGCCTATATAGAAAAATCCGGACCAAAAGCTCCCGAAGAAACGCGGTATTACGTATGGCCGGTAACGGTTTCTTATAAGGCGGATGGTACTGTGCTTGCAAGAGAGAAGATTCTCACAGGACGTCCGGGAGAAATTTATGCCGGGACAGAGGGTGCCTATCTTACAGGAAGCTGGAACGCCGCCGAAAAACGCTTTGAAAAGCGGATGCAGCCGGTCTATGATGCATTTGGACTGATCCGATATTACAAAAAAAGCCAGGATCACTATGAAAAAGGAAAAAACATATATGACCGGGATGGGGACTATGTTCGGTATCAATATGACGATCTTTTGGAACTGTATAACCGGGCGGCCTATACGATACGGGATCACGAGGCGCTGTATGCGAAGGATACGCTTTTGTGGCACCGTCTCGGAGAAGCATACCTGCTCCCGAATCTCTGGAGCTCCGGAGAAACAACCCCGCAGGATGGTACGGACAACGGACAGACGGATGGGCAGGCCGACCTGCTAAGGCGTGTGATGCCGGGCTGCTACATCATGGAGGAGCTTAAGGCTCCGGCGGGTTATGTCAAGGCGATGCCGGTGGCCGTCTGTGTAAAGGAACAGACGGCCGTGCAGAGAACTGCCATGGCGGATGAAAAAATCAAGGTTGAAATTTCCAAGACAGACGGGGCCAGGGATTACCGGAACACGGTTGATGGAGAGGAGCCAGGAGCCGGCGTGCATCAGAGCAGTGAGGGAAGCGGGGCATACACAAACCGCCAGCTTTCCGGCACGAAGCTGGCACTGTACCGTGCAGAGCGAATCCAGAGCATGGACTTTAAGACATATCCGAAAGGATATTATTTTGTCAAAAAGGAGGAAACCCCTGCTGAGTGGATTGTGGAAAACCCAGTGGATAACTCTCCAATTTCTATGGTCGGATTGTGGATAACCGATGGAAGACCTAAATATTTTGAGGGAATCCCTGCAGGAGATTATATTTTAGAGGAGCTTGAAGCACCGGCCGGGTATCTTTTGGCCTCTATGGAGATTACCATCAAGCCGACAGAAAAGCTGCAGTCCTTTGTGCTTAAAGACGACCATACAAAGCTGGAGATCTTTAAGTATGAAAGGAAGGGGCAAAAAAAGCAGGCGCTTTTATCCGGGGCCTGTGCAGAACTTTCTTTGTATCCGGCTGTGCTCAATTCTGACGGGAGCTTTTGCTATGAGGTCGCAGACCTGATTGATAGCTGGGATTCCGCGGATTTATCTGGCTATATTCCTGGCATGACAAATGCGTATGAGGCAATGTTTGCAGAATATGAGGACCGCTTCCATGAACTTTCCTGGACAGAAGGGCATGGAAAGACAGCAGTCAAACGGCATGCCGTGCAGAAAGAGTCGCATACGGCCGGCAACGGACAGATTGTAACGCAGCTTTGGGAGACGGAGGAAAAGGAGACGATCCGGATCACGGCCGTGAGGCATGACGGCCGCGCAGGACTTGACACGAACGGGCTGCCAAGGACCTCGTTTGCCTATCAGTTTGGCTATAAGGAAAATTTTTGTAAGGTTCATCCGGCGGCAGTCCGCTATGATACGGCAAACGGTGTGCACAGGATCGACAGAATCCCTCCGGGGTTATATGCGCTTGTGGAGACCGGGACGCCTCCCGGCTACGATACGGCGGCCCCAAAACTTTTACGGGTAACGGAGACAGGACATGTGCAGAGGTATGAAATGGAAAATAAAAAGAAAAAACAAAAGCTCCCAGAGGGAGAGCTTGTGATTAAAAAGAGCGACCGCGCGCAAAAGGACAAAAGACTTTGCGGGGCATGGTTCGAAGCAAAAAACCTGCGGACAGGAGAACGTGTCCGAGCGGTTACCGATGAGACCGGAACGGCGGTAATCAAAGGGCTACCGGCAGGAGAGCTGGATGAAAATGGAGGCTGTGTGTACGATACATATGAGGTACAAGAGGTCAGCCCGCCAAAGGGCTATCGTCTGAGCCGGGACCGATGGAGAGTACGGTTTGATGAGCCGGACAAAGACAAGCCTATCTGTACGATCACGGCAGAAAATGAGAAGACGGAATTTTTGTTTTCAAAAAGCAGCTTTAAAACTGGGCATTTCGTGGAGGGCGCAAGGCTTTCCATCTATCCGGCACGGGCAGAAGACGGTCACTTTATTATGGAGGAATCTGCGGTGGAGAGCTGGATTTCTGGGGAAAGGCCGCATCGGGCCGTGGGGACGCTCGCGGCCGGAAGGACGTATTTTTTGGTAGAGGAAAAAGTGCCTGACGGATATGCCCTGGCGGTGCCGGTCCGGTTCAGCATATCTTGGGACGGCAGGAGAATTCTCCACATCACAGACCAGTCACAGACGATCCGGGCCGTGTATGAGGAAGGAAAAGAGGGAATCCAGGCGCTTGCCGTCAGCGGCCGGTCGGCGGTCCGCATGCACTATACGCTTTTAAAAGAAGGCGAGGAGCTGGCGAAATGGCAGGGAACCGGGGGAGAATGGCCAATCACCGCTAAAACCGCCAGGGAAGGGGAAGTTCTTACTTTGTGCGAGCAGACAGAGTTTTCAGATGGGTGTGTGCTTCCCACGGGACGAAAAACCTTCCGGCTCAGGTTTGGGGAGGATGGGAATGTCCGCTTTTTGGGGCGCCTTCCTGTCAAACATCAATTTGCACTGAAAACCTGTGATGGAAAGGCGCTTCTTTATTGGGATAACCCCAAAACCCTCACAGAATATCGGATTGAGAACCGAAGAAAGGCAGATGGAGATCTCCTGTTTGCACCGGGCACCACGTTTCTTTTGGAGGAAATGCTGTGGCTTTCCGACGGAAGCCGCCTTCAGACAGCGAAGGTATCGCTTGCTATTCATGAAAACGGAGAGTTGATTCAGACCGATTTGAGAAACCGGGAAACGCAGGTCGAGATCCGCAAAACGGACATGACAACCGGTGAGGAACTTAGCGGGGCCAGCCTTATGCTGCAGGAGGCAGATGGAACGATTATAGAGCAATGGATCTCGGGAGACAGCCCACATGTGTTTGAGGCGAGGCTGAAAGCGGGAGAGCGGTATACGCTGACGGAGAAGCTGGCACCGGCTGGCTATGAGACGGCGGAGGCAATCTCGTTTACCGTATCGGAATACGGAGAGATCGAGCAGGTTGTAATGGAGGATAAGAAGAAGGAAATCCCCAAAGAGCCGGAGCCTGGGCCCCAAAAACCAAAACCGGAGGAACCAAAGCCCGAACCTGAATCGGAGCCAGTTCCCCCCAAACCGGATGATAAGCCCAAGCACTATCCCCCCAAAACGATATGCGTACGGATAAAACCTGAGGAGCCCAAACCGCAGGAGGAGAGGAGAGTGGGCCGAATCCTCGCTTCCTATCAGACGGACAAGAAGGGAGAAGGGATTTTGCGTTTAAAGCAGGAGGGCAGAAAGTATTTCCGCTTTCCAAAGACCGGAGACGACCGTCAGCCGGGGACATATTTGCTTGGCCTGGCCGTAAGCACCGCCATGCTTTTAGGCCTGGCGCTGACAAGGAGGAAAAGGGATGAGAGATAGAGTCTTTTGGAAGGCAGCAGGGTTTTTGGCATTTTTTCTTCCGGCGCTTTTAGGCGCCGGTTCCCTGTCCGGACTGACCTGGGAGAGCCCGGTTTTTACGGACGGCGGCGAGGCGTACAGGCCAAAGGAGGAGCTCGTACAGGAGGGAAAGACTTATCGTCTGGTTTCTACCAGGATAAGAAACGCAACCAAACCGAGTGAACCAACTTATGCCTCGGCAAATGTATCTTTTTTTCTGGAGGGGAAGGAGCAGCCGCCGGATACGGCCAGGATCTCGATTACAGATGAAACAGCAGAGATCACATTTGAACGGGAGGTTCCCAGGCTTGAAATGATAGAAAGGGGAGCGGCATGGTCAGAGGATTTTTCATTCCCGCTTACGGTGGCGGACTACGATGCAGAAAGCTATCTGCTCGGCGATACAGAGATTCCGGCAGATGTGCCGCTTTTGGATTACGGGGAGGAACTTCTTGCATGGCTAAAGCTTCCCCTGGACTGTTACCGGGTAGAAACGGTGGACTGGGATGGCCCGCCTTACGAGAAAGAAGGGGTATTATTCAGAGACGCCCTGGCGAAAGGCGCAAAACTGATGCGGAATGTGGAGGTAAAATACGGAGGGCAGGTCATGACGCCGGAAATCCGCGGCAAACAGTACATCGGGATCTATGAGGAGGCGGCAGAGGAGGAAACAAAAGAAAGTGTGCAAAAGGCAGAAAAAGCCCGGGCGCAGGCCGTTCCTTTGCAGACGGAGGCCAAGCAGGAAAGGGAAGTGCCCCTGCCCCTTGCAGATCGCATTCTCCAGTGGCTGACAACGCATCTGACAGTCGTAAGGCTTGGCATCGGCTTTTTTGCAGGGCTGCTTGCAGTGGCGGCGTTATGGGGCCTGGCCGGCCGGAAAAAGAAAAAAAGCCGGGTTTCTTAACCCAGCTTTTCCTCCCACTCTGCTTCTTTAAAGCCAACGAGTACAAAATCCTCTGCGACGATGAGGGGGCGTTTTACGAGCATACCGTCTGTGGCAAGCAGTGAAAGCGCCTCCTCCTCTGAAAGTGCAGGGAGCTTTTCTTTAAGATTCATGGACTTGTAGAGCAGGCCGCTGGTATTAAAAAAGCGTTTAAGCGGCAGACCACTTTTTTTAAGCCACATGGAGAGTTCCTCTTTGGCGGGATTGTTCTCCTTGATATGGCGGTCTGTGTAGGAGATCTTGTGTGCGTCAAGCCAGCTTTTGGCTTTCTTGCAGGTTGAGCAGGCGGGGTATTCGATAAACAAGACAGACATGGCATTTCCTCCGTTTCATAAGAATGAAACAAGTATATCCGATTTTAAAAAGGAATACAATAGGAGAAAGAAGAAGCTTAAGGGAAAGCAATGGATATTTTGATCTTTTTATCAGAATTCATGGTGCCGCTCTCCATTTTTTATATCGTCGGCTTCGGCCTGCTTGCGGGCAGACCAGTATTTGACGATTTTTTAAAGGGAGCCATAGAAGGGATGAAGACGGTGGCCCAAATCCTGCCGACGTTGATCGGATTGATGGCTGCGGTGGGGATTCTGCGTGCCTCGGGGCTTTTGGAGGCGGCCTCGGAGTTCCTCAAGATTCCCGCTTCCAGGCTTCATATCCCGCTTCCTTTGATTCCAGTCATTTTGGTACGGATGGTGTCCAGCTCGGCCGCGACTGGCCTGATCCTTGACATTTTTAAGGAATATGGGCCGGATTCCCTGGTCGGAAATATGGTGTCTATTATGATGGGCTGTACGGAGACGATTTTTTACACAATGAGCGTGTATTTTATGAGCGCAGGCATCCGAAAGACCAGATGGACACTTCCGGGAGCGCTTTTGGCCACGGCAGGAGGCATCGCCGCCAGCATTTTTCTGGCCGGATTTATGGGGCAGGTGTGAAAAGCTGTTGTTTTCATGCAAAATCTGCGCTATACTAAAGGCAACTCAAAAAGCAAGAGAGGAACCCTCCGTTGAACGATTACGAGATACTGAATGAGGTACTGGTGCGTCTGTTCCGCGATGTCATGGACATCGAACAGAAGGCAATTATCACACAGGAATTCAAAGATATTACAAATAACGACATGCATGTGATGGAGGCGATTGGCGCCGGCGCGCCCAAAAATATGACCTCGATCGCCAGAGAGCTCTCTGTGACAGTGGGAACACTGACGATTGCCATGAACAGCCTGGTAAAAAAAGGCTATGTGGTCAGAGAGCGGGGGCAGGAGGACAGACGGGTTGTTTATATCTCTCTTTCGGAAAAAGGGAAAAAAGCCTATGAACACCATGCGCGGTTCCACAGCGAGCTAATCAAAGCGATTATGGAAGGCATGGAAAAGAGCGAACTGCGTCTTTTGATCCGGGCGCTTGCTAAGCTCGATAAATGGTTTCGGATGAAGGAAAAAGAAAATGCTGATTTGCTTGAAAATCGGAAATAAATGTCGTATAGTAATAAAAAAATGAATGAAAGGGGCAACATCACATGAATGGGAATGTGATCGTCGGGCAGTCAGGAGGCCCGACCTCAGCGATTAACTCCAGCCTTGCGGGTGTGTACAGGACAGCGATTGACAGAGGCGCAAAGAAGGTATACGGAATGCTGCACGGAATTCAGGGCCTGATGGACGAGCAGTACGTCGATCTTTCGGAGCATATCCGCAACGACTTGGACGTAGAGCTTTTAAAGAGGACACCGGCCGCCTATCTTGGCTCATGCCGGTACAAGCTTCCGGAGATACACGAGGATCCGGAAACATTTGAGAGAATTTTTTCGATTCTGGATAAATTGGAGATTGAGTGTTTTATTTATATCGGCGGCAACGATTCCATGGATACGATCAAAAAGCTTTCGGATTACGCGATTGTAAAGGGACATTCGACAAAGTTTATCGGCGTTCCGAAGACGATCGATAACGATCTTGCGCTCACAGATCATACGCCGGGTTACGGAAGTGCCGCAAAATATATCGGGACATCCACAAAAGAGATCATCCGTGACAGTAATGCGCTGGAGTACGGCAAGGGTCTTGTCACGATCATTGAGGTCATGGGCCGAAACGCCGGATGGCTTACCGGGGCCACGGCTCTCGCCAGGGGCGAGGACTGTGAGGGGCCGGATCTTATTTATCTGCCGGAGCTGGCCTTTGACGTGGAGAAATTCGTGGAAAAGACGAAGGAGCTCCTTAAAAAGAAGCAGTCGGTCGTTGTGGCGGTCTCTGAGGGGATTCGTTTACAGGATGGCCGCTATGTATGCGAGCTGACGGATGGAGTCGATTATGTGGATGCCTTCGGCCATAAGCAGCTTAGCGGCACGGCAAATTACCTGGCCTGCAGGATTGCAAACGAGATCGGCTGCAAGACCAGAGGCATCGAGCTTTCCACGCTCCAGAGAGCGGCATCCCATCTTAGCTCGCGGATCGACATCATAGAAGCGTTCCAGGTGGGCGGAGCTGCAGTCAAAGCGGCCGATGAGGGCGATACCGGCGAGATGGTAATCTTAGAGCGCCTTTCCGATGATCCGTACCAGTGTACGACAAGTCTGCGCAACGTACACAAGGTATCCAATGTGGAGAAAGTTGTTCCTAGAAAATGGATCAACGAGTCCGGAGATTATGTGACCGAAGATTTTATCAGCTATGTCAAGCCTTTAATCCAGGGAGACGTCCCGCCGATCATGGTGGATGGGATTCCGAGACATTTGTACCACTGCGACAAATGGTAATCGGTGATAATCGTTCAGGCTTGTCTGGGCTTTTATAAACGTCGAAATGGAAATCAGACGCCGCGAGGAGGCGTAAGCAGGATAAAAGCCGCCCGACAGTATCCTAGGTAAAGATACTGTCGGGCGGCTTTTTATTCCCTGCCATTTCTCTTATTCCACATAAGAAACCTTTCCGATCCGTTCCTTCGGCTGGATCGGGGTATCCGGGTCCGGATACCCGAGGGCGGCCATGCCGTAGACGACATGATCGGCGGGGATGCCCAGATCGTCCAGCACGGCCCGGATATCTGGCTTATCGCAGATATTCTGGAGCTGATTGATCCACACGGAGCCGATCCCCAGGGAATGGGCCGCCAGAAAAATATTTTCAAGCGCGCAGGCATCATCCTCTCTGCCGAAGCGGCTGTCTCGCTCATTGGAAGGCAGGATGACAGCGGCCGGCCGGTACATGTCGTAGCCGGGACGGTCAAGCTCTTTTTCAATGGCAGATGTAAGGCGGGCCAGAAGGGCCTTATTGGTGAGCACGGTAAATTTCCAGGTCTGTCTGCCCATTCCGCTCGGCGCGTGAAGGGCGGCGTTTACAAGCTCCTCTAAGATTTCCTTTGGAACAGGCGTCCCGGTAAATTTGCGGATGCTTCGGCGGGTCAGGATATTGTTTAAAACTTCGTTCATGTGTACGCTCTCCTTTCGTCTTTTTGCTTCTATCATAAGCAATTTTTTATCATTTGTCCAGAGTGTGGGAAAACTACGCTTTCGAGGCTTCCAGCCACTCCGAAAAATAGTTCCGTATGACCGGGAAAGGGAGGGGGCCGATGTCCAAAAGAAAGCGATGGAATTCCAAAGGAGAAAAACGTTCTCCAAGCTGCAGCTCTGCCATTCGGCGCATTTCCATGATCTCTACATAGCCGCCGCAGTATTCCAGGTAATTAGTCGGATTGTCGATCATGGTCTGCCAAAGTTCCTGCACAACTGTATCGTCAGCCTGGAAATAGGTGGTGATAAATTCTTTCGCCTGCTCCATAGTCCAGCCGTCGTAATGGATGCCGATGTCTAAAAGGCCATGGACGCAGAGAGAAAAGGAACGGGCCCTGGCGCGGTACTCGCCGACGCCGTCAGGAAGTCCGTTGTCAAACAGGCAGGCACAGTTTTCCACATAAGTCGCCCAGCCCTCATTTGCGCCCGAACAGCTTAAAACTGACTCTAAAGGATGTGCGGCATGCGACCGGGCATAGACAGTCTGGTAGAGATGGCCGGGGAATCCTTCATGCGCTAACGTAGTGTAGAGCCCGTCAGAATAGCCGCCGTTTATGTAGATTACATTTTGATTCAGATCATCCATGGGGGCAGTCAGATAGAAGGCGGGGCTTAATGAGCCTTCCAGATACTTTGGAACATAGCGGATCTCATAGTTACAGTCCGGGCCTGTCGGAAACTCACCTGCCATTTGTACCTTGAGATCGTCGAGGATCTTTTGCGGGTCGGACAGGGAGAAGTCAGAATCCGTTGCGTCAAGAGACGGATTCTCGGAAAAAAGTCGGGAAATGGCTGTGAGATCCTCCTCCATCTGTGCCGCAAGCGCTTTCTTTAATGCAGGGACCGAATAAGAAAGGCCGGGGCCGCTTCTTAAGAGGTATTCATAGTATTTTCTGCCGTCTGCAAGCTGGCAGAGCCCGCCGTCCCGGATGCCGCGCCCTTTTAAGGCGGTCATGCCTGTGATCAGATTTTCATAGGCGGGGAGGAAATGTTCGCGGATCGCTGCAACATGGCGTCCGCGTAAAGCGCTTTTTAGCTCCTCGGAATCCTCCCCCGTGCCCAAAAGGCGCTCCAGCCGGGTTTCAAAGGTTTCGGTCAAAAAGTTTTCCTCCGGGTCGATCAGGTAGCTCTCACAAGAAGCAATGATCGCATCAATAGAGGCGTCGGAGGGTGCGAGGCCGGCATCGGCCTTTTGGCGCTCGAATACAAGGATCTGTTCATAATAGCCGTCAAGCTGGGAGAGCAGAGAAAGGTAGTCCTCCACATCCTTTTGGGAGGTAAATGTGTATTCGGCCAAGAGGATCGGAAGCTGCGCCTGTACGCCTATGGTGGGGGCTAGGGGCTGCTCATAGAGTTCCAGGCCTTCCCCGAGAAGTGAGGCGTCAAGCGTCTCTAAAAGCGCATCGTAAAGGATCCTCTGCCGCTTCTCAAGTTCCTCGGGCTGAAACTTTAAAAGCTCCGCCCGCAGCGCCTTTCGGTCCTCGTTTGCGGCAATCATACCGGTGAGACTCACCGTGCCTAGGCTTACTTCCTCTGTTTGGATCCCATAGCGTTCCGGATGCAGGAGAGAAAAATGCAGATCAAGGGTCGGCGCCCCCTCCATTTCCTCACGGAAAACGCGGGTACAAAAGTCAGAAAAAGCCGTCTGGGCGGCTGGCTGATCGGATGAATAAAATTCCCCGGTTTGTCCGCCGGTTCCTGAGACATCCAGTCTCTCACGCCCGCAGGAGCATAAAAAAAGTGTCAATACGGTTAGGTACAAGAAAAAAACAGCCCGCAGCCGGCGGGGCACAGAATGCGGAAAGAAAGAATGCATGATTTCACTCCTTGGGATATGTTCCACTGCCAGTATATGTGCGGCTTTTGAATAAAATTCCTTGGGCCACGGCTTGACAAAATCTGGCAGACGGGGTAGACTTCTACAGAAAGGCTGTATCGGGCAAGGAAACGCAGAGCGAACATTTTTTATCCAGCCAAAAGGAGCTAAACATATGAGTAAAAAGCCATACTATATTACAACCGCCATTGCCTATACCTCGGGAAAACCGCATATCGGCAATACCTATGAGATCGTGCTGGCGGATGCGATCGCCCGCTATAAGAGAGAGCAGGGCTATGACGTATTTTTCCAGACCGGGACCGACGAGCATGGACAAAAAATCGAACTGAAGGCGAAGGAGGCCGGGGTCACGCCGAAGGAATTCGTGGATCAGGTGGCCGGTGAGATCCAAAAGATCTGGGATTTGATGAACACCTCCTATGACAAATTTATCCGTACGACGGATGCCGATCATGAAAAACAGGTACAAAAGATCTTCAAAAAGCTGTACGAGCAGGGAGATATTTATAAAGGGCATTATGAAGGGCTTTACTGTACGCCTTGTGAGTCGTTTTGGACATCGTCTCAGGCTGTGGACGGGAAATGCCCGGACTGCGGCCGCCCGGTACAGCCGGCCAAGGAGGAAGCCTACTTCTTCCGTATGAGCAAATATGCCCAAAGGCTCATTGACCATATAAACGCACATCCGGAGTTTATCCAGCCCGTTTCCCGCAAGAACGAGATGATGAACAATTTCCTGCTTCCGGGCCTGCAGGATCTGTGCGTGTCCAGGACGTCGTTTACCTGGGGGATTCCGGTGGATTTTGACCCGAAGCACGTCACCTATGTCTGGCTGGACGCGCTCAGCAACTACATCACGGGAATCGGCTATGACTGCGACAAAACGCATGGTGAGAATTATAAAAAATACTGGCCGGCCGATCTGCATTTAATTGGAAAGGACATTATCCGGTTCCATACGATCTACTGGCCAATCTTTCTGATGGCGTTAGGCGAGCCGCTTCCGAAGCAGATCTTCGGCCATCCTTGGCTTCTGCAGGGCGACGGAAAGATGAGTAAATCGAAGGGGAACGTGCTGTATGCAGACACACTGGTGGACTTTTTCGGTGTGGATGCGGTGCGCTACTTTGTACTGCATGAGATGCCGTTTGAGAACGACGGAGTTATTTCCTGGGAATTGATGGTGGAGCGCATGAATTCTGACCTGGCGAATATCCTGGGAAATCTTGTGAACCGGACGGTTTCGATGACGAATAAATACTTTGGCGGCGTTGTGGAGAATAAGGGCGTTAAAGAGCCTGTGGATGAGGACTTAAAGGCTGTCGTCTTGGAGGCTGCGAGACTTGCTGACGAAAAGATGGACAGGCTGCGCGTGGCCGATGCCATGACGGAAATCTTTAATATTTTCCGGCGTAGCAACAAATACATCGATGAGACAACTCCATGGACATTGGCAAAGGATGAGGCGAAAAAAGACCGCCTGGCGACGGTCCTCTATAACCTGACAGAGGCCATTGTGATCGGCGCCTCCCTGTTAGCCTCCTTTATGCCAGAGACTTCCGAGCGGATCCTCTCCCAGCTTCGGACAGAAAAGAGGCCGCTTGCGGACATGAAAGAATTCGGCCTATACCCGAGCAAAAACAAGGTTACGGAAAAACCGGAGATCCTCTTTGCCCGCATGGACATCAAGGAGGTTTTGGAGAAAGTCGGGGCTATGTGCACAGCCGCAGAAAAACAAGAAGCGCCTGCCAGGGAGGAGAACGGTATGGATGTGGAGAAAAAGCCGGAGATCACGTATGACGACTTCGCGAAGCTGCAGTTTCAGATCGGAGAGGTCATAAAGTGCGAGGAGGTCCCGAAGTCAAAGAAGCTTTTGTGCTTCCAGATTAAAATTGGTTCCGAGACGAGACAGATTTTAAGCGGCATCAAGGCGTGGTACAAAGCGGATGATATGGTGGGCAGGAAGGTCATGGTCGTTGCGAACCTGAAGCCCGCAAAGCTGGCGGGAATGATGTCTGAGGGCATGATCCTCAGCGCGGCGGATGATGAGGGGAACCTGGCACTCATGATGCCGGATAAAGATATGAAGGCGGGCTCCGAGGTAAGTTAGTTGGGAAAACGGTTTTCATCGGCGGATTTAAAGCTTCTCGCTATGGGGGCGATGGCAATCGATCATGCGGCCTATGTCTGGATGTATGGGTCGGAATACGCCGCCTCCTTGCCTAAAGAGGGGATTTGTATGGCCATGCGCCTTGTCGGGCGGATGGCTTTTCCTCTCTTTGCATTTTTGCTCGTCGAAGGTTTCCTTCATACGAAAGACTGGAAGCGCTATGCCGCTCGGCTTTTGGCCGCCGCAGTCGTATCAGAGCTTCCGTATAACCTGGTTGTAGAAAACAGCCTGTCTGCCCCCAAAAATCAAAATACGCTGTTTTTGCTGCTCGTCGGTCTTCTGACGTTAAAGGGGATTTCTCGGGCTGGCCGGCTTTGCGCGTGCTTGACGGCCATAGCCGGTTTTACGGCTGCCTGGCTGTTTCGTATGGATTACGGTCCCGTGGGGCTTTTGCTGGTTCTGGTTTTCTATTTCTTCCGGCAAAATCCTCCGATGCGGACGCGGGCGGGCATTTTAACACTTTTTTTCCTTTACGGCCCGGATCTCATGTGGCCGGCAGCCTGTACCGCTTTTTTTTTCATGAATCGCTACAGCCAGGAGAGAGGAAAAAGGCTGGGCTGCCTGCCGTATGTGTTTTATCCGGTGCATCTATCCATCCTTTACTTTACAGGGGGAATCCTTCATGGAGCTTATATTTGACACACATGCACATTACGATGACGCGGCGTTCGACGCAGACCGGGATACGCTTCTGCGAGATTTAGAAAATCATGGAATCGGCCGGGTGGTGAACATAGGCGCAAGCCTTTCATCCTGCAAAACAACCCAGATGCTGGCAGCACGTTATCCGTTCATCTACGCGGCTGTCGGGGTACACCCATCAGAGACAGGGGAGCTTACAGAGACCGATATAGACTGGCTCCGGGATCAGGCAGCGAAAGAAAAAGTAGTCGCGATCGGCGAAATCGGCCTTGATTATCACTGGGAAACGCCAGGCAGGGACATTCAGAAACGTTGGTTTGTAAGGCAGCTTGCCCTTGCCAGGGAAGGAAGACTCCCGGTTGTCATCCACAGCCGCGATGCGGCAAAGGACACACTAGAGATCATAAAGGCAGAGTGTGGAGGTACGACAGGCGGTGTGATCCATTGTTTTTCCTACGGAATCGAGATGGCGAGGGAATATCTGAACATGGGCTTTTACCTGGGGATCGGCGGTGTACTCACGTTTCAAAATGCCAGGAAGCTGAGGGAGGTCGTAGAGTATGCGCCGCTTGACGCGCTGGTTTTGGAGACGGACTGCCCGTATCTGTCGCCTGTGCCGCACAGAGGGGAGCGCAATTCCTCCCAAAATCTTCCGCTTGTCGCAAAGGCCCTTGCAGAGCTCAAGGGGATAACGGCAGAGGGGGTCATCCGACAGACCACAGAAAATGCCAAACGGCTGTACCGGCTGTGCGAATATACGCGGCCGGCCGGAGGGAGGTAAGGAGAAATACATGGCAAATCTGGGAAATCCGAAAAATACCATAGAAATCATACAGAAACATGGAATTACATTCCAAAAAAAGTTCGGGCAGAATTTCTTGATTGATTCGCATGTTCTGGATAAAATAATCGAAGCGGCCGAAATCAGAAAGGATGACTGTGTTTTGGAAATCGGTCCGGGCATCGGCACGATGACGCAGTATCTGGCAGAGGCGGCGGGACATGTGGTGGCTGTGGAGATTGATAAAAAGCTTTTGCCGATTCTTGCAGAGACACTTGCTGGTTATGAGAATGTGACAGTGATCCAGGGCGACATCCTGAAGACGGATCTGAACGCTATCGTCAACCGTTATAACGACGGCCGGCCGATGAAGGTGACGGCAAACCTTCCCTATTATATTACAACACCGATCGTCATGGGACTTTTAGAAAGCGATATTCCGGTCGATATGATTACGGTTATGGTACAGAAGGAGGTGGCGGACCGTATGCGGGTGGGCCCCGGTTCCAAGGACTACGGCGCGCTCTCTCTTGCTGTCCAGTATTATGCGAAAGCGGAGCTGGTGGCGAATGTGCCGCCGAACTGTTTTATTCCGCGCCCGAACGTCGGCTCGGCGGTGATCAGGCTGACAAAGTACAAGGAAAAGCCGGTTAAAGCCGATGACGAAAGGCTTATGTTCCGGCTGATTCGGGCATCGTTTAATCAAAGGAGAAAAACATTGGCAAACGGCATCGGCAATTCGTCCGGCCTGCCGTTTACGAGGGAGCAGGCCGCAGAGGCCATAGAAAAAATGGGGCTTTCGGCCGCGGTACGGGGGGAGGCACTGACGCTTTCCCAGTTTGCCAGGCTGTCGGACCTTCTGGGAGAAAGGGGATTGTGATGGGATTTAATGAAATGACACATGCGTTTCTTGCCGCGAAATACTATGTCCGTCTGACGGAGTGCTTTGGAGAGCGCGGGAAGGCGGCATTTTTGCATGCGGCCCGGTATTATGCCGAGCAGCGGGGCCGCCGGATGGCACAGCGTGCCATCCGAGATGGAAAGGATTTGACCTATGAGACATATTGCCAGTACGGGGAATGGATCTCCACAAACGAGGTAAAGGCGCTCGGTTTCGCGAACCGGACAGAGGTAAAGACGGTCTCGCCGGATTATGAGATGCACATCCATGTCTGCCCGTGGCATGAGCAGTTTAAGAAGATGGGGCTTACAGAGGCAGGACTTGTCTACTGCAGCGATCTGGACGCATCCATCTGCCGCGGCTTTAACCCGGAGCTCGTATACGAGGTATCGCAGACGCTGCACGACCATGCTTTCTGTATCCAGACAGTCCGGAATGCGGGCCTGGCGGAAGGCTTTAGGCTCGAAAAAAATTCTTCCGGCCTGCGAAGCTTCGAATACCACTGTGCGCATTTGTACTGGGCATTCTACGAGGTCGCAACCGCCATTTTCGGTGAGGAAGGAGAAGCCGCCGCTGAGGGGGTCCTGGAGGACTTTGAGGAGGCGTACGGAAAGGAGGCCGGGGCCTGCCTGAAAGGCTATCAGGACACAAATTTTAACGTGGCATGACGGGCAAGTCGGAGAAAATAATTTATGAAACAGATAAATCTGCTTGAGGCTCCGGTCCGCCAGGCCTTTATAAGCTATCTGATGCCGTCGGTAAGTGCGACACTCGTGACTTCCATCTACATCCTGGCGGACACCGTGATGATCGGACGCGGGATCGGGGCCGCTGGCATGGCTGCGCTTAATCTCCTTTTGCCGCTCTACAGCGTGTATTTCGGCCTGGGCATGCTCTGCGGGGTGGGCGGCAGCGTCTTATTTTGTTTTGAACGAGGCCGGGGAAATGAGAAGGCGGCGCGCGGTTATTTCACGACGGCGCTTTTCATGGCCGTTGTGTTTGCTGTGTCTTCCTTTTGCCTCTGCCGTACTTTTTTTGATCCCCTGCTTGTACTTCTCGGGAATACAGACAGTATGACAGGCTATGCAAGGCCCTACGGTCTGGTGCTGGTGACGGCGGCCCCAGTATTTGTATTTTCCTCGTTTTTACAGGCCTTTGTGAGAAACGATGGGGCGCCGAGGCTCGCGATGGCAGGTGTCATAAGCGGTGGTGTCACGAACGTGATCCTGGACTATGTCACTATTTATGTCCTGAAATGGGGAATGGGAGGCGCGGCTCTTTCTACGGCTGCGGGCAGCACGCTGACGGTCCTGATTCTTTCCGCACATTTTTTTGCGAAAGAAAACCACCTGCGCCCGGTGCCTACCTTAAGCTTAAGAAAAATGAGGGAAATTATAAGCAGCGGTCTGGCGAGCTTTTTAATGGAGGTATCGAGCGGCCTTGTGACGTTTTTGTTCAACCGGCAGCTTCTGGCTTACGTGGGTGACATCGGCGTGGTTGTGTATGGGATCATCAGCAATACGGCCCTTGTTGTGCTCTCCGTCTCGAACGGAATCGCACAGGCGGTGCAGCCGCTGCTGGCGATGAACTTTGGTGCAGGAAAGAGAGCGCGCGTTCGGGAAGCAAGTACGCTCGGAATCCGGACGGCGCTTTTTGTGGGCGTTCTTTTTATGGCGGTTGGCCTGTTGTTCCCGACCCCTTTATCTCATCTGTTTTTGGATCCCTCCCCAGAGGTCCTTTTAATGGCAGTCCCGGCAATCCGATTGTATTTTATCTGTTTTCCGGCCAGCGAATGGAACATTCTGTGCAGTGCTTATTTCCAGTCGACTGTGCGGCCGGGGATTTCTCTGACAATCTCCCTGCTGCGCGGCGTGGTTTTAAACAGTTTTTTTGTATTTTTTCTGCCTGTTTTTTTCGGTGTCAATGGCATCTGGCTTACAGTGACGGCCTCCGAATTTTTGACGGCCGCTGTTACGGCTTTCTTCATGAAAAAAGAATTGACACACAACGGCGCACCTGCTATAACTATAGAAAACGACAAATAAAGTTGCCGTTACCTATAATAACCTTCTGGGTGATCTGCACGATTTTTGCAGGAAAGCTTCTGTGTTTGCACACGGCAAAAATCAGTGCAGGAAACGTCATAAAAATTTATGTCGTTTCTTAAAAATAATAGATTATATCGGTTCGGTGGCAGAGGAGAGTGGAAGGATGACAGTGAAAATCGGAATCATGGGTTATGGAAACCTGGGGCGCGGTGTGGAATGTGCGATCCGTCATAATCCCGATCTGGAGCTTACGGCGGTCTTTACAAGACGGGATCCCAAGGACGTGAAAATATTAACAGAAAATGTCGGCGTTTATTCAGCAGACAAGGCAAAGCAGATGGCGGACAAAATTGATGTTTTGATCCTCTGCGGCGGCAGCGCGACCGATCTTCCGGTCCAGACGCCGGAATATGCAAAATATTTCAACGTGGTAGACAGTTTTGACACGCATGCGAAAATTCCAGAGCATTTTGCGGCAGTAGATAAAGCTGCCAGAGAGGCAGGCAGAGTGGCGGTCATTTCTGCGGGCTGGGACCCGGGCATGTTTTCGATTAACCGTGTCTATGCGAACGCCATTTTGCCCGATGGGAGCGACTATACCTTCTGGGGCCGCGGTGTGAGTCAGGGACATTCGGATGCCATCCGCCGGATTTCTGGCGTGAAGGATGCAAGACAGTATACGGTTCCGGTAGAAAGCGTACTTACCGAGATCCGAAACGGAGGCACACCGGCTCTGACAACGAGACAGAAGCATACGAGAGAGTGCTTTGTGGTCGCCGAGGAGGGCGCTGACCGGAAACGAATCGAAAACGAGATCGTAACAATGCCGAATTATTTTTCCGACTATGATACAACCGTATGCTTTGTCAGTGAGGAAGAATTAAAGAAGGAGCATGCGGGCCTGCCCCACGGCGGCTTTGTGATCCGCAATGGGAAAACCGGCTGGAATCTGGAAAATAACCATGTGATCGAGTACAGCTTAAAGCTGGATTCCAATCCGGAATTTACCTCGGCAGTCATTGTAGCGTGTGCGCGTGCCGCATACCGCATGAAGAATGAGGGAATGAGCGGCTGCAAGACGGTGCTTGACATTGCGCCGGCATACCTGTCGGCCAAAAGCGGGGAAGAACTCAGAAAGGAGCTTTTGTAAATGACAGAAGAATTTAAAAAGGACCTGATCGCTGCCGGAGTGAATCTTGAGACGGCGCTGTCCAGATTTATGAATATGGAGGCCATGTACCTTAAGTTCCTGCTGCGGTTCCCGGCGGACCCGAACTTTGAAAGCCTCAAGGAGGCACAGGCCGCAGGTGATACGGAGGCGGCGTTCCGTGCGGCCCACACGTTAAAAGGCGTGGCGGGGAATCTCGGACTGGACCGCTTTTACGAGAGTGTGGCTAAATTGACGGAAGCGCTGCGGGCCGGCGAGAGCGGCAATACAGACGGGCTGATGGAGCAGGCGGCGGCGGATTACGAAGAAATCTGCTCAGTCATTAAAAGGCACAACGGATAACAGATCAAAACGCAGCAGGCAGGGCATCTGCACGGCTGCATCAACATGGACAGGGGATATTACAGATAGTTACATCTATAATGTCCCCTCCTTTTTCGCAGAGGATGAAAAATGGGAACACGTATAAACGGGACTCAGAAGGCAGAGGGCTACAACGGGATCACAGAGGGCGTGATCTGGCAGCAGATCCTTCTGTTTTTCTTTCCGATTTTGTTTGGAACCTTCTTTCAGCAGCTATATAATACGGCCGATGCCATGATCGTCGGAAAATTCGTGGGAAAAGAGGCTCTGTCTGCTGTGGGCGGCACGACAGGGACATTGATCAATCTGCTGGTGGGCTTTTTTGTCGGCGTTTCATCAGGTGCATCGGTCGTTGTGTCCCAGTATTTCGGTGCACGTCAAAGCGCATATGTAAAAAAAGCCGTGCATACTGCGTTCTGCCTGGCAATCGGAGGCGGCGTGGCGCTTCTTTTGGTCGGGGAGGCGCTTTCGCCGGCGGCGCTGCGGGCCATGGGCGTGCCGGCCGAGATCATGGAGTATTCCGTAACCTACCTTCGCATCTATTTCCTCGGCACCATTGCAAACCTGATGTATAACATGGGTGCGGCAATTCTTCGCGCTGTGGGGGATTCCAGGCGGCCGCTGCTTTTTCTGATTATAAGCTGCCTGGTCAACATCGTGCTGGATCTTCTGTTTGTTGTGGGATTGAAGCTTGAGGTCGCCGGTGCGGCAATCGCGACGATTTTGTCACAGCTTTGTTCGGCAGTGCTTGTCATGTCGGCGCTTATGCGTACAAAGGAGGCGTACCGCTTTGAGCCAAAGGCGCTGCGGGTGGATCACATGTTCCTGCAAAAGATTATCAAAATCGGGCTTCCGGCCGGCTTACAGTCAATGATGTATTCGATCTCCAATGTCTTGATCCAGGCCAACATAAACGGCTTTGGTACGAATACAATCGCCGCCTGGGCAGTTTATGGAAAGATTGACGGCCTGTTCTGGATGACCATGGACGCCATGGGAATTTCCGTGACTACCTTTACCGGACAGAACTTCGGGGCGAGAAAGCTCGACCGGATCAAAAAGGGGACCTGGGTCGGGATTATTATGTCGGCTTTGATCACAGCCGGGCTGGGTGCAGTGATGCTGACCTTCGGAAGCAGCCTGGGAAACCTCTTTACGAGCGATCAAAACGTGCTTGCGGAGAGCATGCAGATCATTCGGTTTTTGGTGCCGTTCTGGTTCTTATATGTGCTTGTCAACGTATATCCCTGTACGCTGCGCGGGATCGGCGACGCTTTTGTTCCGATGCTCCTCATCTGCTTCGGCACCTGTGTGCTGCGCATCGTGTGGATCTTTACGGCCGGCTTTCTTCGCCCGGGTCTGTACACGACGCTTGCAAGCTATCCAATCAGCTGGGGCGTCACTTCGGCGGCCTTCATCCTTTACTATTACCGTTTCAGCGGCATGCGGCGTTTAAAAAAGCTGCAAAGGCTGATGGACCGGGATCAATAGGCGGCTTAGGCAGGCCGGCATAGAAGCAGCCGGCATGGGCTGCATCGGGAGAAAAATATGGAAACATCTTTTGCATATACAGAACGAAACGGGGGAGCCTGTATAACAGGTCTTTTAAAAGACAATGCCTGCGCCATTGTGCCAAAACGGCTTGGAGATCTGCCCGTTACGGAGCTCTTTGACAGGGCTTTTGCCGGGAGCATGGCGGAACAGATCTTTCTGCCGCAAACGCTTAAAAAAATCGGGCGGTATGCGTTTTACGGCTGTGACCGGCTTCGCGAACTCCATTTTTATGCGGATACCCTGGAAATCGGAGGCGGTGTGTTAAACGGCTGTCATCGTCTTAAGGAACTGTTTGTGCATATGAATGCGGATGGCCGATCTTTGCTTCGCGATTTTGTCACCGAGCAGAACGGACGCATGATGGTTCACTGCCTTTTGTCTGACAAAGAAAGGGAAGAATACGAGGCGGCACGGCTGATTTTTCCGGCTTACTACGATGAGGCCGTAGAGAACACGCCGGCGCGGATCACAGTTTCCAATATCCATGGAAGCGGTCAGAAATACCGCTATTGTTTTGTGGACAGACGGCTGCAGTTTGATAAATACGACGGGCTTTTTGTGTATGAGAAGGCGGAGGAGGAGGTCTGCCTGGCCGC
Organism: Lachnospiraceae bacterium; assembly: GCA_022792295.1. Lineage (GTDB taxonomy): Bacteria > Bacillota > Clostridia > Lachnospirales > Lachnospiraceae > CANQGL01. The sequence continues at coordinate 33,052 of JAAWAR010000028.1, read as the reverse complement.
AGAGATTGCCCTGTGCCGCCTGCGTTTCCCGTATGCGTTGTCAAAAAATGCCAGGACACAGTATGAAACGTTTCTGCAGGAAAGACTGCAGGAGGTATTATCCGGCTGTTTGTCAGACGGGGAAAGCTTTAAATGGCTGCTTGGCCGCTTCGGGAAAGACGAATCCGGTGAGGCCGGTCTTTCGTCCGAGGCGGTAAAGACGCTCCTGGCCGAGGCGTCGCGCCGCCGCCTTCCGGAGCTTGTGGGCCTTCTTACGAATTACCGCCATGAGGTCCTTTTGCCCGAAAAAAAGAAGTTTCGTTACGGCCTGACCAAAGGCTAAGCGGTGACAAAATCCAGAAAGGAGAGCCGGCCATGCAGGAACTGGATGCATACGTATCGCCAATATGGAAAGAACAAACGGCCCTTTTGGAGCTGGCCGATGTATGTGGGGAGATTCTGCGGGATGCGAGGAATGAACTGTATCTCTCGATGCGCTTTCTGGATGTTCCACTGAACGCCCTAACCCCCGTGCCGGACGGGAAGATCTGCGGTCTGGGGACAGACGGCAGCCGGCTGTTCTATCAGATGGAGTTTATAGCCGAATTGTACCGAAAAAACCGGATTTATATAAATCGGGCCTGTCTTCATACGCTGTTCCACTGCCTGTTTGGCCATATGTGGGCGAGAAAATGGAGGGATCCCGAGCTTTGGAGCCTGGCATGTGACATCTCCGTAGAGGCTTTGGCAGATGGGTTAAAAAAAGCGTGTGTGCATCTTCCGATCCCTTCCCTGCGTCGGGAACTTTACGGACATCTGGAACAGGAGCTGGCCGTCTTAAACGCCGAGAGCGTTTACCGGGCGCTGCAGGGACTCTCGGAAAAAGACCGGGAGCGGCTATGTGTGGAATTCTGCCGGGATGACCATACGCTCTGGGAGCAGAGAGAAAAACCGCACTCCAGGGCTCTGCCGAGAAACAGCAAAGAAGACTGGGATGAGATGCGTGCCAGGGTTCAAATGGAATTGGAGGCACAGACCGGCGAGGCGTCAGACGGAGAGAAGGATTTCAAAGAGCATCTGGCGGTGGAGAACAGAGAGAGATATGACTACCGAAGCTTTCTGCGGAAATTTTCCGTGCAGAGAGAGGCGCTCCAAGTGGACCCGGACGCATTCGACTATGTGTTTTATACGTATGGCTTAAGTCTTTATAAAAATATGCCGCTCATCGAGCCGCTTGAGACACGGGAAATCCGAAAGGTCGAGGACTTTGCCGTCGTAATTGATACATCCATGTCCTGCTCGGGCGAGCTGGTAAAGCGCTTTCTGGAGGAGACGTATACGGTCCTGGCAGAGTCGGAAAGCTTTTTTAAAAAAGTAAACATCCATATAATCCAGTGTGATGACAAGGTACGCCAGGATGTGAAGATCGAAGACCGGGAGTCGCTTCTTTCCTATATGGACGGACTGGAGCTTTGCGGGCTTGGCGGTACCGATTTCAGGCCGGCGTTCCTTTATGTAGAGCAGCTAATCCGGGAGGGGCGGTTTGACAGGTTAAAAGGGCTCTTATACTTTACGGACGGCCGTGGGATTTTTCCGGTTAAAATGCCGCCTTTCGATACGGCGTTTGTGTTTGTCCGGGACCGGTTTACAGATGCGGATGTGCCGCCCTGGGCCATGAAGGTGGTGCTTGATGCAGAGGAGCTTATGGAGACGGGATGTGGGAAACAGGAGTGTATGCCATATGAACATTAAGCGGGCAAAACAGGAGATAAAAAATACGATTGCGGCATATCTTTTTAAGGATGCACACGGCGAATATGAGATCCCGCCGATGCAGCAGCGGCCGCTTCTTTTGATCGGACCGCCTGGAATCGGGAAAACACAGATCATGGAACAGGTTGCGAGAGAGTGCAGAATTGCGCTTGTCTCCTATACGATCACGCACCATACAAGGCAGAGTGCGATCGGCCTGCCGTTTATCTCCGAGAAGGAATTCGGCGGAAAAAAAAGACATGTGACCGAATATACGATGAGTGAAATCGTTGCCTCTGTCTATGAACGGATGGAGGAGACGGGACTAACGGAAGGGCTTTTGTTCATTGATGAGATTAACTGTGTATCCGAGACGCTTGCTCCGGCCATGCTGCAGTTTTTGCAGTATAAAAGCTTCGGGAACCATAAAATTCCAGACGGCTGGATCATCGCGGCAGCCGGAAATCCGCCGGAATACAATAAATCTGTGCGGGAGTTCGACCTTGCAACGTTAGACCGGGTAAAGAAGATCGAGGTGGAGGCCGATTTTGAGGTATGGAAGGAATATGCAAAGCAGGTAAACCTGCATCCGGCTATTCTGTCCTACCTGACGGCAAAGCCAGAGTACGTTTGCCGGACAGAGACGACCGTGAATGGAAAGCGGTTTGCGACGCCCCGCGGCTGGGAGGATCTGTCAAGATTCCTTGGGGTATATGAGAAAAACAACATGGAGGCGGACCGCGAAGTGATCGGCCAGTATCTTCAGCATGAAAAGATTGCCAGGGATTTCGCGAATTATTTAGAGCTTTATAAACGGTACCAGGCCGAATACCAGCTTGATGAAATGCTGTGCGGAGCCTGCAGCCAGGGGCTTTTGGAACGGGCCGGCAGGGCGGAGTTCGATGAAAGGCTTTCGATCGTCAGCCTGCTTCTTTCAAGGCTTGAGACGGCCTTCAAAGATGTGGGGCAAAGGGAGGAATACCTGGAGCTTTTATTTGAAAAATTGAAGGAATTCCAAGCGGAGTCTGCGGGTACGGCAGAAGGGATGCTTACGCCGCTTATGCGCTTTGAGCGGCTTCTTGAAGCGTTCAGATCCGAACATGAAAAAAAGAAAAAGGCGGGACTCTTAACGCGCGCCGAGGATTACCGCCTCCGGGATGTGGCGGAAACATTAAACCGCTGCCTGCAGGAGGCCAAGGCCGGATCTCTTACAGCCTGGGAACCGGTGTTTGCGTGCTTTGCCGAACGGTTTGATAAGGAGAGGGACAGATATGAGGAGCTTTGCCGGAATGTGCTCAAAAAGCTGGAAGCCGCCTTTGACTTTATGGAGGGGGCGTTTGGTGATAGCCAGGAGATGGTGATCTTCATTACGGAGCTGAACAGCAGCTATTATGCGGTCCGGTTTTTGGAGGAGTACGACTGCGAGCGCTACTATCGCTACAACAAACGGCTTTTATTTGAGGAAAGAGAGAAAGGGCTTAAGAGCCGGCTTGAGCGGCTGGGCTTTTAGAAAAGGAGAGGAAGAAAAACCGATATGCTTGAATACGAAGGAGTCTTATACCGACCGCCCAGTGAGGCGTACAGTCTGATCATCCAGGTGACAATCGGATGTGCGCATAATGCGTGTACATTCTGCAACATGTACCGGGAGAAAAAATTCCGTGTACGGACACGGGAGGAAATCCTGCAGGATCTTGAGGAGGCACGCAGACAGTATGGTCCTCTTGTGCGCAGAGTGTTTTTTGCGGACGGGGATGCACTGGTGGTCAAAACGGAGCTGCTGCTCGAGCTTTTGGGATATGTCTACGAGAGATTTCCCGCAGTGGAGCGTGTTTCATCCTACGGGACCGCAAAGGATGTATTAAAAAAGCCGGAGGCGGAATTGAAGGCTTTGGCGGCGGCCGGTCTGCAGCTAATCTATCTGGGAGCAGAGTCCGGGGATGATGCCGTGCTTTCGCATATCCACAAGGAGGTGACGGCGGCAGAGCTCGCCGCCGCCGGACAGAAGCTGAAACGGTGTGGATTAAAGACGTCGGTCACGTTGATCTCCGGCCTAGGCGGCAGAAAGGGGATCCGCAGGCATGCGGTCGAATCCGCCGCCTTGATAAGCGCCATGAATCCGGAGTATGCCTCCTTTTTGACACTGCGTCTGTATGAAGGGACGCAGATGAACGAGGAAGTAAAAAAAGGAGAAATGGAGCTCATCACACCGGATGAAATTGTTGAGGAAATGGAACTGTTCCTCTCACATGTGGATTCGCCGGGGACAATCTTCCGCACGAACCACGCTTCTAATTATGTAGTGCTCGCGGGAACATTCAATGAAGATATCCCGCGGATGCTGGCCAGCCTTGAGGAGACCCGGGCAAAAAAACGCTACCGCATGGAAGAATGGCGGCGGCATATCTGACGCTCAGCCAGGGTAAGGCCAAAGAAAGGCATCTAAGAAAGCGTCAGGATGGCCGTCTGTGGCTTTGTTTGTTTGTCGATCGTGAGTACATTTGTGTCATAGATGACCACATCATCACAAAGCTGCGTGTACGCGTCAAGCGTGCTGATGACCGGATAGCCAAAGTTTGCGGTCCGGTAATGCATCGGGATGGTCACGCGCGGACGAAGGATACCTTCGAGTGCCTTTGCCTGGGAGGCATCAATGGTGTAGTAGCCGCCGACAGGCAGCAGGAGCACATCGAGATCTTTTAACCGTTCAAGCTGCGCACTCTCTAACGTGCATCCGATGTCACCCATATGGGCGAGCCGGAGACCGCCGGCCGTGAGAATATGGATGCGGTTTGTTCCGCGCAGGCTCCCGCCGGCGTCGTCATGGAAGGAGTCGATGGTTTCGATTTGAAACGGGCAGTCTGCTTCCTTTCCTGAGAGAGAGACTGCCTCCGGGCATTGGTGGTCCCGGTGCTCGTGGCTTGAAAGGACCAGATCGGCGGTCAGAGACAGCGGCTTAAGTCCGGGGACACTGTCCGGTGAATACGGATCAAAAACAACATGGAAGCTGTCTGCCTCTGCCGAAAAGCAGGAATGGCCGTGCCAGGTAAGGGTAAGTGTACGCATAAAATCACTCCTTTTCTTTCTTTATAATTCATTCTATCACAAATCTTTATCTCCGCCAACGGCGGCAGTCACAAAAATTATAATCGGATTCAGGAAAATCCCGGAGGAAGAATAATGAAAAAAATAAGAGGCATACTTCGCTGTGTGGTTGCCGTGTTTAGTGTGTGGGCATGTCTCAGGTGTGGGAGGCAGTATCTGGAGAGCGTGGGAGAGTACCGCAGAGGGGAGGAGGATCTGGCGCGGGTATATGCGGCTGCCAAAACGCAGAGGAAAGAGGAAAAAACGGGGCCGGAAGGGGCGGTTAAGCCGCTGATTCCCGACTATGCACCCCTTCTTGCAGAAAACGAGGATGTGACAGGCTGGCTTCGGATCGAGGGGCTGACCGTTGATTACCCGGTCATGTGCAGACCGTCCGATCCGGATTTTTATTTGAACCATGGCTTTGATAAGGCGCCTTCGGCGTATGGCATGGTCTATATGGAGGCGGCCTGCGTGCGGGATGCAGAGTGCAGAAACGTGCTTTTGTATGGGCATCACATGAAAAACGGAGCCATGTTCGGCGCATTGGATGAATATATTTCTCCGGAATTTGGCCGGGCGCATCCGCTCATCCGTTTTGATACGCTGGAGACACCGGGCGTCTATCGGCTTGTGGCGGTCCTATGCCGTCCTGCCGGGGAGCTTACAGAGGAATTTACAAAGCAGCTTTTGGCAGAGACAAAGGAGGAGTATGAGGCGTTTATAAAATATGTGAGTGAAGAACGCCTCTATGATACGGGATTTCTGCCCGAATGGCCCAAACGGCTTGTGACGCTTATGACGTGTGAATATACAAGGCCGGATGGGAGGCTTTTTGTAATTGCAGGAGAGATCGAAGGGGCAGGCTTTCGCAGCAGGTGTCAACTTAGTAAAAAAATAACTTTACAATTTACGGCAAATACGATAAAATAAAATCGGTTCTTTCTCGGCAGGGAGAAGGAACGGATGGATACGAAAATACCAATCGGGGGTATATATAATGAGAAATAAACTGCTGATTGTCGATGACGTAGAGTTGAATCGGGAGCTGCTGAAGGCCCTTTTTATGGGGAAATTTGAAATGCTGGAGGCAGAAAACGGTGAGCAGGCGGAGCAGTGCCTGGCAGAGAACCGGTCGATAATCGCCGCTATCCTTCTGGACATTGTCATGCCTGTCAAGGATGGCTTTGAGGTCCTCAATTTTATGCATCGCGAGGATATGATGAAGGAAATACCGGTCATTATGATAACCGGGGACTTTTCTTCTGAAGTACAAAAAAAAGCTTACGATCTAGGTGTTTCTGATATAATCAGCAAACCGTTTGATCCGGATATTGTCCGCGGCCGTGTGAAAAATATTGTAGAGCTGTATTTATATAAGAATGATCTGGAAGACCTTGTCAAGGAGCAGACCAAAAAGCTTTTGGAGCATAACACGCAGCTGATCAATACGCTGGGGACGATCGTTGAATTTCGAAACATGGAATCCGGCTCCCACACGATCCGTATTCGGGAATTTTCCCGTGTGCTGCTTGTGGTGGTTAAAAGACGTTGTCCGGAGTATGGGTTGACGGATCATGATATTGATACGATTGCGGATGCGGCCGTTTTGCACGATGTCGGAAAGATCAGCATTTCCGATTCTGTCCTGCTGAAGCCGGGACGTCTCACAAAGGAAGAATTTGAGATCATGAAGACGCATACGACGAAGGGCGCCGAGATCGTTCAGCAGATTTCTTCCATGGATGAGGAGTATTATAAGCACTGTTACGACATCGCGCTGCATCACCACGAAAAATGGGATGGCAGAGGCTACCCGGATGCCCTGCAGGGAGAGGAAATCCCGATCAGTGCCCAGGTCGTGTCGATTGCAGACTGCTATGACGCGTTGATCTGTGAACGTGTATACAAGCCGCCTTTTACAAAAGACCAGGCGTTTCATATGATTTTAAATGGAGAGTGCGGGGCGTTCAATCCAAAGCTTTTGGAGTGCTTTAAAGAGGCAAGGCCGGAATTTGAAAAGCTGGCGGATTCGATTCGTTAATTTAACTGAAAAAATCCCGGAGCCGATGTGCGATGCGTACATCGGCTCCGGGATTTTTTAACTACCAATTACAGATGCCCATTCAGGCTGGCCTCCGATATTTACAGGCCGATTAATCCGCTGGTGGCGGCCCAGAAGGACCATCATACTAAACAGAAAGGCATTCCAAAAAGCCCATTTGATATAGGAATCCGTGTATGTTTCGAGATTTTCGCCTGTAGGGATCAAGCCCATCCCGAGGTGCGTCTGTGCTACAAATCTTGAACAGCAGGTTCCGAAAACCAGGATGTTGCAGATAGATGTTTTTCGGCAGGCAGAAAGGAGCTATTGTGCTGCCGCTTTTTCAACTTCAATATTTTCAAGCTCTTGCTAACGGGGGAAATCTGACTAGGGCAGCCGGAAGGCTTCGTATTATCCCAAGCAACTTTACCCTCAGTGGACAGACAAGGAGCTACACGGTTCTGCAAGACCGCAAGTGCCGCGTTTACCGGAAAGGGAATTGCTGTTACAAAGACGCAGAGATTTGTCATACATGATTCCCCGGACATGTATTTATTCCAATTAAAGATTCCTTTGCCAGGCGTCAGATCGGAATTTTTTGGCTGAAAAGGAGGCGTTTTAACCGTGCTATGGAAGATTTTCAGAATTTTTCAGAAAAATATGAAGAATTCAGAAAGATACGCGCCTGAAAAATACGTTAACAAAACGATGTTCCGTCCGATATAATCATATAGAGGAAAGGCTTATAGAAATAGCATTTCAGCTATAAAAACGGGGGTAACAAAAAGATGAAAAGCATTCGGACTAAAATTACCGTGTGTCTGATTCTGACGGTGTTGGCAGCACTCGTCGCAGTGGGGGCTTCAAGCATTACGCTCAATTACAAAAGTACGATCGCGACCGTGGATCAGATGATGAGTGAGAGCGCGGTACTGGCGGCAGAACGTGTCGAGCAGGAGCTTTTAGCCTATAAAAATGTAGCGATGGATACAGGCTGTATCCCGCAGCTTTCAAATGCCGGGGCATCGGTGGAGGAGAAACGTTCGATCATGGATGAGCGCGTTGCTATGCATAATTTCCAGCGAGGCAATATTATCGGTGCGGATGGCATCAGCATATTCGACGGAAAAGACTATTCAGACCGTGAATATGTAAAGCAGGCTATGCAAGGCAACGTCTATGTGTCGGAGCCGTTGATCAGCAAGGTTACGGGAGAGCTGTCGATTATGGTTGCCGCCCCGCTTTATTCCGGGGGCATTTATGGGTCAGAGATTACGGGCGTCGTTTATTTCGTTCCGCATGAAACTTTCCTGAATGATATTGTGTCTTCCATCCAGGTCAGTCAAAACAGCAAGGCATACATGATCAACAAAACAGGTGATACGATTGCAGACACTACATTAGATACAATTACGGTCCAGAATATAGAAAACGAGGCACAAAACGATTCCTCTCTTTTGGAGCTGGCGGCGATCCATACAGCGATGCGCCAGGGAGAAAATGGCTTTGGCAGTTTCAGAGACGCAGACGGAGCCAAATTTGCGGCATATGCGCCCGTAAAGGGCACGGACGGCTGGAGTGTCGCGGTTACTGCTCTGCAGTCGGATTATCTGTCGGCAACATACGCCGGAATTTTTATTAGTCTGGCCGTAATTGCCGCCTCTATACTCGTTTCCTCCGTAGTTGCCCTGCGGTTGGCCGGCAGTATCAGTAATCCTATGAGAGTCTGTGCGGAGCGGATGAAACGGCTTGTACAGGGCGATCTGGAGTCCCCGGTTTTGCGGACCGGGAGCCAGGATGAGACCGGTATGCTGGCAAATTCCACCGCGGAGCTTGTGGAAGGTTTAAGCGCGATTATCAAGGATATACGCTATCTTTTGACGGAAATGGCAGACCAGAACCTGGATGTCCAGTCCGAACATGCAGAGGCTTATGTGGGGAGCTTTCATGACATTCTGATCTCTATGCGCCATATGAAAGAAAAGCTGAGCGATACGATGCGTCAGATCAACCGTTCTGCGGACCAGGTGTCAGGGGCCAGCGGCCAGGTATCTGTGAGTGCCCAAAGCCTCAGCCAGGGAGCCGTAGAGCAGGCCAGTTCTGTAGAGGAGCTGGCGGCGCGGATCAGCGAAATTTCCGATCAGGCAAAAGATACGGCAAACGGGGCACTGACCGCCCGCAGCCAGACACATCAGGCCGGTGAAGAAATTTCTGTGTGCAATCGGCAGATGCAGGATCTGGTGGAGGCTATGGACAAAATCCGGCAAAGTTCGGATGAGATCGGAAAGATTATTAAGACGATCGAAGATATTGCCTTTCAGACAAATATATTGGCTTTGAATGCAGCCGTGGAGGCGGCCAGGGCGGGCAGTGCAGGCAAGGGATTTGCCGTCGTGGCGGATGAGGTACGCAACCTTGCCAGTAAATCCGCGGAGGCTTCACGGAGCACGGCTGTTTTGATCGAACGGTCCGCGGAGGCGGTGCATACGGGTACGGAGATCGCAAAGCATACAGCAGATACACTCTTAGAGGTTGTGGCAAGCATGCAGTCTGTGGTGGATTCGATTGATAAGATAGCCACGGTATCCAACGAGCAGTCGGATGCCGTTTTGCAGGTCACAGAGGGGATCACCCAAATATCGGGCGTGGTACAGAGCAACAGTGCCACAGCACAGGAGAGTGCAGCGGCCAGCGAGGAGCTCTCGGCGGAAGCAAACGGCTTAAAGCAGCTTGTGGATCAGTTTACGCTTGCAAAAGCCTGAAAACAAAGAAAAAAGTTTCGGAGTCCGTGCAAAAGGCATGTCTCCGGAATTTTTTTGCCTTGTAAGAATTCCTTTGAAGTTTCCTATGAGACAAAAGTGCGCGTGCACCTTCCCGGTTAGGCGGAGAGTGAGCGGTAACCTGCAAAAATCCATTGCCACATCTGCCTGGGATATGCTATACTAATACTGCATGATGCAGTCGGACCAATCGCACAGGAGAGGGGAGAGGCAATGAAGGTTACCTACATTCATCACAGCGCATTTCTGGCGGAGACAGAGGACGCGTGCCTGTTATTTGACTATTTTCGGGGAACACTTCCCGAAATTCCGGCAGATAAACCGCTCTATATCTTTGCAAGCCATTGCCATTCGGATCACTTTTCTGAGGCGGTTTTTGATGTGGCGGCCGGACGTGAGGGCGTAAGGCTGTTTCTCTCTTATGACATTTGGAAAAAACGCGTGCCCAGGGAGCTTCAAAGATGCACCACCTTTTTGGAGCCGGGAGAGGTTTATGAGGATTCACACATAAAGGCTGAAGCGTTTCGCTCCACTGACGAGGGCGTGGCGTTTTGGGTGTCTGTAAGCGGAAAGGAACTCTACCATGCCGGAGATTTGAATCACTGGTATTGGGAGGGCGAGGATGAAAAATGGAATACGGACATGACCGCGGCTTATCGGGCTGAGATTCAAAAGATGGAGGGCCGGACGGCAGATGTTGCCTTTTTGGCGCTGGATCCGCGGCTGGGGCAGTACTTTTATCTGGGAATCGACGATTTTATGAAAGCGGTGGATGCAAAGGCTGTCTTCCCGATGCATTTCTGGGGTGAGTACGATGTGGCGAAACGGTTAAAAAAGCTTCCGTGCTCGGGGGGCTACCGTGAAAGGCTTATGGAGATTGAATACGAAGGACAGAGCTTTCTGCTTTAAGGCTGAAATGGGGAAAGGACAGGGATTCAATGAAACGATATGAGGTACTGCTGTTTGACGTGGATGGAACGCTGCTGGATTTCGAGCTCGCGGAGAGACAGGGGATTGAGGGCCTGCTTACCCGTTTTAAAGTTCCGGTAACGGAGGAGAACCGGCAAAGGTATCATGCGCTTAACAAACGCTACTGGCAGCGTCTGGAGCAAGGAGAGATTACGAGGGAGCAGGTGTTAAGCCTGCGGTTCGAGGAGTTTTTCGGAGCGTTTGGAATTCGTGTGGATGGCATGGAGGTGGATGGCCTTTACCGGGAATCCCTCAACAACAGCGCAGAGCTGATTCGGGGAGCGTCTGCTCTTTTGGAAGCGCTGAAGCCGAAATACGAGCTCTACATTGTGACAAACGGCGTTGCCGCGACGCAGCATAAACGCCTGCGCGCTTCAGGGCTGGAACGGTATTTCCGGGGGATTTTTATCTCAGAGGAGGCCGGGGCGGATAAGCCGTCAAAGGAATTTTTCGAATATGTGTTTGCCGGGATGGGACGCCGAGATACGGAACGAATGTTAATCATCGGGGACTCACTGACCTCGGATATCCGAGGCGGCAACAACATGGCAGTCGATACACTCTGGTACAATCCGCACGGGCAGGAGAACACGGCTGGTGTACAGGTGGACTATGAGGCGAGAAGTCTTGAGGAGGTCGGTCGGCTTCTATTGTGATAAATTTGGCAATATATTGACAAAGCCGGGGAGTCTATATATAATAAGGCTTTCCTGTAGACATAGAAAGGATGAAAGAGGAGGCTTTTTATGAATAAGAACACGACAGACATTACATTATCGGCTTATTTTAACGACATTGTGATCGGCTACTATGAGGATGAGGAACTGGTAAAGCAGTTTGGCAGGCAGCTTGGGTTTGACGTGGATGAAGACTTTTTCATGGCGGTTTCCTTCCTGTATCCGTCAGATATGAATGTATATGCAGGAGACAGGGAAAAGCTTTTAAATGCGGCAGAGGCAGTCGTCGCCCTTTCTCCAATCAATAAAAAGACCGGCGGAAAGCAGGTGATCACTTGTGACACGGGTGTCTGTGTAATTTTGATCACAGAGGAAAAGGCCGCTATGCGGGAGCTGGTCGGAAAGGTCAAGGAGATTGCGCTTGAGGAGGTAGAAAAGCTTCATACGGAGCGGCGGGTACGCGTCGGCATCGGTACGATCGAAGGCGGTATCAAGGGCATCAAGCATACCTACAACAATGCACAGGATGCGGTGAAGGCCGGTGAGATCTTCAAAAAGGACCGCGTAATCCTCGAATACATGGGCATGGAGATTTACAGCAGCATCAATCAGATGGTCGTAAATTTTGGCGACCGTCTGACCAGGACCGTATTAAAGCAGCTTGCCGATACAGAAAAGAAGGTGCTGGCAAAATATTATAAATGCAAAGAGGACGTAACCCTGACGGCAAAAAAGCTTGACATGAGTGAGGACGCGGTCAGAAACAGCTTACAGCAGGTAAAGATCAACACAGGGCTTGACGTAAACGATACAGAGGATAACTTCAAGCTTCATTTTATCATGATTGCAAAAAAGGTATTGGAGAACGACGAAAAGATCAGAAAAACGAGATAAGAGGACACGGCAAACATGAAAACAATGTTAGAACGCGGCGCGGGAATTTTGATGCCCGTCTCCAGCCTGCCCTCCCCGTACGGAATCGGGACCTTCGGGCAGGCGGCGTATGAGTTTGTTGATTTTTTAAAAAGTGCAAGGCAGAAATACTGGCAGGTGCTTCCGGTGGGGCCGACGAGCTACGGGGACAGTCCCTATCAGTCCTTTTCCGCTTTTGCCGGGAACCCGTATTTTATTGACCTGGATACCCTGATCAAAGAGGAGCTTCTGACGCAGGAGGAGGTAGACGCCTGCTACTGGGGCGATGATGGGACGCAGACGGCGTATGATACGATTTTTTACTACCGTTTTCCGCTTCTAAGGAAGGCGTATGCCCGCAGTGAATTCCGTGAGGAGGAGGGCTACGAGAAATTCTGCATGGAGAGCTGGTATTGGCTGAACGACTATGCCCTTTATATGGCACTCAAGTTCCATTTCGACAACAAGAAATGGGGCGAATGGCCCGAATCGATCCGTTTCCGGAAAAAGGAAGCCCTGGAGGAGTACAAGGAGAAGCTGAGGGAGGAGATCGATTTTTGGAAATTCCTTCAGTATAAATTTTATCAGCAATGGAAAAAACTGCGCGCGTATGCCAATGAAAAAGGGATTTCAATTATCGGGGATATTCCGATTTATGTCGCCTTGGACAGCGCGGATGTGTGGACGCATCCGGAGCTTTTCTGGCTTGACGAGACGGATCTGACGCCGGTCCGGGTGGCAGGCGTCCCGCCGGATGCTTTTTCCGATACAGGGCAGCTTTGGGGGAATCCTCTGTATAGATGGGAGATGCAGGATAAAACGGATTTTGCATGGTGGAAGGAGCGTATGAAGGCTTCCGCCAGGCTTTACGATGTGATCCGGATTGATCATTTTATCGGCGTGGTCCAGTATTACACGGTCCCTGCAGGGGCCGAGGACGGAAAGATCGGCGAATGGTTAAAGGGCCCCGGAAAGAAGCTGACAGACGCGATTGGCATGGTAATCGGGGATACGAAGATCATTGCCGAGGATCTGGGGATTTTTGTGCCCGAGGTCAAGGCGCTTTTGGAGGAAACCGGCTATCCGGGGATGAAGATAATCGAATTTGCATTCAGCGGCGACCGCTTCAATGAGCATCTGCCGCATATGTATACGCCGAATACCGTCGTCTATGGCGGCACCCATGACAATGAGACTCTTGTCGGCTATTTTAAACCCGAGGCACGCCAATGGTGGGAGCTGCAGTATATAGCCGACTATATGGGGGTTTCCCATCAGCATGAAATTGTAGATCGGGTGTTCTTTACGGCCTATGCGTCGGTAGCGAGTGTCGTGATTTTCCAGGCACAGGATGTCTTAAAGCTCGATAACTGGGCCCGTATGAATACGCCCGGAACGCCTGACGGCAACTGGCGCTGGCGTATGAGCCCTGGTGCGCTTAAAAAGGAGCACGCGGAGCGGCTCGGCTGGCTGGTGGACACATTTGGGAGATTTTGACATTATTTTTTAACATAAAAACAGAAAACAGTCCTGTATCGGCCTGGTAAAACGGGCTGCGGCAGGGCTGTTTTTTCGGCACTTTTTTGGACGATTTAAGGCGCTGGCCGGCTGTTGCGGATATGAAAGGGCCAGACGAAAAATTACACCGGCAGAGGAAGGGGGTGCACAGAGGGGATTGAGAATGGCAGGGGCTTTATGGCAGGCGTTAGCCGCTCTCATACGTTTGGATGTATCTACGGCCAGGGCGCGGCAGAAGCAGCCGTGTCTCTGGAAGGAGCAATCGAACAGGCTGCCATTATTGCCTTCCGAAACAGAATCCCGGATTAGGTCTACTTTGCCGAATGCGGCGTGCCGGGGCGTTCGGAGTGTCTGCGGGAACTGCCAACAACGGCCAAAATTTCGGAAGAAAATCCAACAAAATATTGACAGATTACGGAAAATATGGTATGGTTTAGTTAATTCCGATGCACGATTGAACTCACATGTTTTTGTAAGTCATTTGCTGGCTAAATGGATTACAAAGACATGTGAGTTTTTCTTAGTAAAGGACCGACAAGAAACATAAGGGGTTTATTGAAGAAGCTGCAGTGCGGAAAATAAAAATTTTAATGGAGGTACCAAAATGAATAACGGTACAGTTAAGTGGTTCAATTCTGAGAAGGGTTACGGATTTATTTCCAACGATAACGGCGGCGACGATGTATTCGTTCATTTCTCCGCGATCGTAGGCGAGGGCTTCAAGACTCTTGAGGAAGGCCAGAAGGTAACTTTTGATACCGAACAGGATCCGAAGAACAGCAAGAAGCTTCGTGCAGTAAACGTTGTTAAGGTCTGATGTCCTGAAAGCAGAAACAAAAAAGCAGAGCGGGGACGCCGCCAGAGTAGAAACCGAAAAGGATTTCGTACTCCGGCAGTGTTCCCGTTTTTAATGTCTGGCTTAAAAAAGTCCCTTGCCAAGCCGGCAAAAAAGTATTATACTCACTCTGTATCCGTACAAAGGCAACAGATAGGAGGAATAGCTCATGCAGATAACGAAGGACATGCTGATTGGAGAACTTCTCCGCATGGACATGAATACGGCACAGATTCTGATGGGAGCTGGGATGCACTGTGTCGGCTGCCCGTCCTCGCAGGGGGAATCGCTGGAGGAGGCGTGCATGGTGCATGGAATCAGCTGTGATCAGCTCGTCAAGATTTTAAACGAGTATCTGGAAAAAAAGAACGCGCAGGCAGAATAAAGACATACAAAACAGGCAGTGTATCCAAAAGGGGTATCCTGTCTGTTTTTATCTTGACCAATTACAGTCGGCATGCTAAAATTTTTTTATCAGTGCGGGCCTTTTATCGGCCGAAAATCTTTATATACAGAGGAAAAATGAGATGAGAAAAAAAGCGCTTTTATCCGTACTTCTTGCAGGCAGCCTGACGGCTTTGCCTGTTTCGGGGGCGGGGCTCTTTACAGCCCTTGCAGCTACGCAGACCCGTGAAATTGACGAATCCGATTCCCCGGTAGAGATTCACACGCCGGAGGAAATCCGCCAGTATTATGAGGCAAATCCATTCAGCATCACACAGGCAGATACCTTTGATGAGGAGCCTGATGCAGGGAATGAAATTGCCGGAAGGCTTAGCGGAGAATCCGTTCAGAACGGCCTGAATGCTCTGAATTTTTATCGTTATATGGCCGGCCTTCAAGAGGTGGGTTACAACGGAGAATATGAGGAGATGGCGCAGACAGGGGCAACACTGCTTGTGAAGGTAGGACAGATGACTCATACGCCCAGAAAGCCGAACGGCGTCTCTGAAGATTTTTACCGGCTCGGTTATTCCGGAACCTCATCCTCGAACCTGGGCTGGGGATACCAAAATATAGCGGACGCAGTCGTGCGCGGCTGGATGGATGACGGCGATTCGTCCAATATCGACCGGGTCGGCCACCGCAGATGGTGCCTGAATCCAGAGATGGGGGAAACCGGCTTTGGCCATTCGGCGAGCTATACGGCGATGCATTGCTTCGACTATTCGGGAGGAGAGAGGCCGGATTTCGTTTTGTGGCCGGCACAGTACATGCCGGTCGAATATTTTGATGGCCCATGGAATGTCAGTCTCAATCCGGAGGAGTACAGCATAAAGGCCTCGGACCGTTCCCGGATTAAGGTAACGATGACAAGTAAAAAGACTGGGCAGGAATATACGCTGTCCGGCAGCGATACGAACAAAGCCGGGAAATATTTTAACCTGGAGATCCAAAACTACGGCTATGGCCCTTCGGTTATTTTTGAGCCGAACGTATCCTTTTCGGCAGGGGATGAGGTTACGGTGAAAATCACGGGCCTAAAGGATAATGACGGCAACAACGGGATTCAATATAAAGTCCGCTTCTTCAGCATGAATGACCGCTCGTACGATCAGATGTTCGACGAGACGGGGGAATCGTTTGAGATCTTTAAGGATAGCGGGCAGGAGATGAAAGACAATGTGAACGACAGCGGCAGCTCTCAGGCGCAGACCATAGAGATCCAGCAAGAGACGGCGTATGCGGGAGCTTGGATAGAGGATGAAACAGGCTGGCTGCTGTGGCTGCCTGACAGCATAGGCTATGCCAAAAACCAATGGGCATATCTGGGCGGAAAATGGTATTTGTTTGACGCGCGGGGCTATATGGCAACAGGCTGGTGCATTGTAAACGGAAAATGGTACTATTTTGGTGCGGATGGAGCGATGTATGCATCTGCAACGACTCCGGATGGCTATCGGGTAAATGCAGATGGCGAATGGGTGCAGAACTGACAGAGATCAAAGTCAGATTGATTGAAAAAGAAATGCCGCAGAGGATAAGCCTCTGCGGCGTAAATTTTATAAGGAGGCAGGCTCTACAGGCTTGCCAATGATGCCAGAGCATTTTCCCGGACGATCGCTTCATAATGCTCCTCATAGTACGCGGCAGCTGGTGCGTCATACTTTAGGCGTGAGCCGTATTCGGAGAGAATGTTGCAGGTGCGGCTGAAAGAAAGCACATCGGAATCCAGCCGTTTTAAAACCAGATAGTAGCTTTGGTTTACCGGATTTTTATAGAGTGCGCTGAAACCTTCGAAAATAGTTCCGGTTTCCTTTGCAGCGGCACAGACCGTATCCAGGGAGTCGAACTGAAAAATCCGCAAGAGGTCCAAAGCAGGCTTTTCCTCGGCGGCCTCCTTTTTCTCCGCGTCGGCTTCTTTTTCCTGCGGTTTTAAGGAATTTCCGAGGATATTTAAGATTCCGTCGGCCCCCTCTAAGAGCTCGCTTGTCAGAGCCCCCCAGACCTCCTCCTCATCCTCGGACTGAGAAAATTTAGAAAAGCGGGTATCCAGCTCCTCCGGATCGTCAATTTTTGTGATAATCAACATAACGCTTTCATTTGACATCGGAATTGCCTCCACCATAAGCGGCACATCTTCCGCTTCAAAGCCCACCTCGTTGGAGGCCCGCTGAATCATTTCACGGAACAGGTTTCTCGCCTTGTCGCTTCCGTAGGCAAGCTCGGTCAGATTCAGGTTGCGCACGCTTAAATCGAAGTTGCTTAGGGTACAGCGTATTTGGTTTTCATTGATTCGTTCTATTTTCATCGGGTTCCTTCCTGTTTCTATTGTGTAATCGATTCATGGATGCAAAAAAAGACGCAATCTTACGCCTATAATATACTATATCCTATTCCGGTTTTGCAATGCTATGTGTGAAATTTATTAAAATTTTATGCGGTTTCTCGACCGGATAGAAAGTTATGCGCATATTTCTACACGTGAAATTTCCAAAAAATACCATAAAGCTGTTGTAATAAGTCGTTTTTTGTATTAAAATGAAAGACAGAGATTTGGTTGCCAAAAAGGAGGTGCTAAGATCGAAGAACACGTTCTGTTTGGTAAATATCGTGTATGCAGGCAGCTCGGGAGAGGCCGTTCGGGGATTGTATATCTGGCTTATCACACGGAGCTGGAGGAATATCGGGCGGTGAAAATTGTTTCAAAGTCGATGTCGGATTATGCAACCTTCCGAAAGGAAGCTTTGTTTCTGAAGACGCTTAGGCATCCGGGGATTCCGCTTGTATACGACGTCGAGGAAGATGAAGAAAACAGCTATCTG
This sequence comes from Lachnospiraceae bacterium, assembly GCA_022792295.1. Taxonomy (GTDB): domain Bacteria; phylum Bacillota; class Clostridia; order Lachnospirales; family Lachnospiraceae; genus CANQGL01. Next base: position 15,236 of record JAAWAR010000028.1, on the reverse strand, counting down.
ATCGAAGAATATCTGGAAGGCGAATCTTTATATGCCCTGGTAAAACGCTTGGGCAGCTTGTCAGCAGACACGGCGGTTCATATCGGAATCCAAATATGCCGTATTATCCAATTTATGAATTCAGTCGAAAATCCGATCCTGTATCTGGATCTGCAGCCGAAAAATCTTGTGGTGTGCAAAGAACAGGTACGTTTGACGGACTTTGATCATGCGCAGTATGCGGCTGATGCGGCAGCGTTTGGGGAGCGGTATGGGACTGTGGGGTTTGCAGCGCCGGAACAGTACCGCGGGGAGCCGCTGGACTGCCGGACGGACATATACGCGATTGGTGCGCTTCTTTACTTTATGTGCAGAGGCAAGCCTCCGGGCAGGGAACCGGACAGCGGGGCGGCAAAAGGGTTACAGGCGATAGAACGGATTTTCTTTGGCTGTATGGCAGAAAAGAAGGAAGAACGCTATCAGACGGCGGCAGAGCTTGAAACAGCTCTTTTGGAACTGCAAAACCATCTATCAGAAGAACAGGCGATCAGGTCTCAGATTATTGTATTTGCCGGAGCGCGGCCGGGAATCGGAACCACCCACGCAGCACTCGGCATGTCGAATTTCTTAGCCCGAAACGGGTATCCAACTTTATATCAGGAAGAATACGATACGGATGCGGTTCGAGCCCTTGCAAGAAGCATGGGACTTCATGCGGACAGCACCGGCGTATTTCAAATTGGAGCGCTTAAGCTCCGTCCATACTATGGCAGATCGGTTCAAATGCCATATCGTTATTTTCCAACGATTGTGAAAGACACAGGCGCCTTCTGGCAGCAGGGAAATATACTGCCAAAAGCGGACTATTACGTCCTCCTGTGCGGCGGAAAGTGGTGGGAAACAGAAAACAGCCTAAAGGCGGCGCGTTTTTTTCGGACACGCGGCAGGGTAATTCTTTTGTTTAATCACACGCCGGAGAATTTCTTATTGAAGCTGCCGGAGGATCTAAGGGGTCTTTCGTGTCTTCGGCTGCCGTTTTTTCCCAACCCGCTAAAAAAAGACGGACAGGCAGATGCCTGTTTTGAAAAACTGATACAGATGGGGAGGGGAGGTGAGAGGACATGGCGAAAACCCCCAGGCCGGCGGCTCTGGAGGAGAAAATCCGTCTGACTGGAATCGCAGGAATCGGCCGAAGCGTCGGCTGCACGCATTTTTCCGTTATGCTGGCAAACTATCTGGCCGGCTATCAGAGAAAACGCGCCGCGCTTTTGGAGTTTAATCATTCCGGTGCGTTCGCACGGATCGAAAAGAGCTGTACCGGATATATACGCAAAGAAAAACTCTGCCGGATCCTAGAGGCGGATTACTTTAAGGACGCAGGACCTATCGAGCTCGCAATAGCGTTCGAAAAAAACTATGAGGAGCTTCTGATCGACTTCGGAGACATTGAGGAGGACGGCTGGACCGAATTCCTCCGCTGCGACAGACAGTTTTTAATCGGCTCATTCAGCGAATGGCAGCAGGCGCGCTTCCGGGATTTCGAACTGAAAAAAAGACCGGCGGAGCGAAAAAGCTGGCAAAGCCTCGCAGTGTTTGGAAGCGAGGAAACCAGAAGGGAATTCAGGAAAAGATACCGGATTTTTACAGAAAGGATTCCGTTTTCAGCGGATGCGTTTGCCGTCACGGAGGAATGCGCAAGATTCTTTGGAAGGCTGATGAAAGATACGTAAGAGGCCTTAAAAAGGCCGGCAGAGTTGTCTGATATGTCACAGGACACACCTCCTTGGCGGCTCTGCCGGCGTGAAACGAGGGAGGACAATGTGTGAAACGAGACAAAATAAAATGACAAAAAAAAGGCACGAGGAAATGCAGCAATGCATCCGCGGGCTGAGCCAGTACGCGCAAAAAGGGGTTCGGGTGTTCGTAGACGGCGAGCCTTCAGGCTCCTCGGACTGGGAGCGGCTCTTTGAGGCCAGAGAGGATGGCCTGTTTTACATGGGTGATTATGTGCAGAATGAGGCCGGCGAGCTGAAGGAGATCCGTTTTGATAAGGTCTATCTGTGCGAGAAAGGCAAGAAACAATCATAAACGGCAAAAGGGAGGGGACTGCGCACCGGAAGATACTGTTCTGCCAAGACAGGCTGTAACGCGGTCCGGGAGGGAAATGTTACAAAAAATTTACAAATAAAGGAGGGCAGATGTGTTATACTGGAAACAGGCAATAACCGTTCGGACAGATCTGCGTATGCACTGCGGCTGCTTGTTGGAACGATTACAACCGCCAAACTGATTTACTACAGAAAAGAGTTGGAAAGCAATGAAAAAAATGGTTCCTGTCTTTATGGCTTTGAGCCTTATCCTTCTGATCCTGCTTGGTGTGCTTGGCTTTAAGTTGGTTCAGAAATATACTCCGTCGAAGGAGCTGTCGGATCTTTCGGACTTATATCAGGTGCAGGGAAATGAAACGGCACTCCTCTACAACTATGAACTTCAGCCCGCCAAAGGACTTTATGAAAACGGGCAGTGCTATCTTCCTCTTTCCTGGGTTAACGAACGGCTGAATAAGCGGTTTTACTGGGATCAGACCGAGGAGCTTCTCGTGTATGCACTGCCGGACCAGATCGTCTACGCCGATCCCGGGACAAAGGGCGCGAGCGGCGCGCCGCTTCTGCTTGTAAAGGAGGACGAGGTTTATCTCACACTCGGCCTGATTGCGAATTATACAAACATACAGGCATCGGCCTTTGACGCAGAAAGTGTAAAGCGCGTCTATCTTACAGACTGGGGGCTTAGGAAGACCGCACAGCTTAAAAAAGACGGGAAGGTCCGTGAGAAGGGCGGAATCAAGAGCCCGATTATTACCGAGGTGCTACAGGACACCAGTGTTACCATCCTCGAGCAGATGGATAAATGGTCAAAGGTCCTGACATCGGATGGACATATCGGCTATATCCAAAATAAAATAATCGGCCAGACCGGGGAAGAAAATGCGCGCGGGACCGTGGCGGAACCGGTTTACGGCTGGACTGGCCGGGATAAGAAGATTGTGCTGGCATGGCATCAAGTGACATCACAGAGCGCCAACGGGGCTCTGGAAAGTGTACTTGAGGAGACAAAGGGGATCAATGTTATTTCCCCGACCTGGTTTTCCCTGACAGATAATGAGGGAAATTACACGTCCCTGGCAAGTAAGGAATATGTGGAAAAGGCGCACAGCCTGGGAATTGAGGTCTGGGCTCTTTTGGATAATTTCAGCAAGGATGTACAGACGGAAACACTTCTCGCCTCTACGACTACGAGACGGCGTTTAATCAACAGTCTGATCGCCGAGGCCGAGGCGTATGGATTTGACGGCCTGAATATGGATTTTGAGAGTATAAAGCCGGAGGCGGGAATCCATTATGTGCAGTTTTTAAGAGAATTGTCGATCCCCTGCCGGGAAAAGGGAATTGTGCTTTCCGTAGACAACACAGTGCCGGCCCTGTATAATGAATTTTATGACCGCGCCGAACAGGCCATTGTCGCCGACTATGTCATTATTATGGGCTATGACGAGCATTATGCCGGCGGAGAGCCCGGTTCCGTGGCCTCACTTCCCTATGTGAAAGACGGAATCGAGCAGACGCTCCGGTCTGTTCCGGCCGACCGCCTGATCAACGGTGTTCCGTTCTATACGAGGCTGTGGACCGAGGGGACAGATGGCATAAAATCCAGGGCGCTGGGGATTGCGGAGGCAAAACGCTGGATCGAGGAGAACCAGACGCCGCTTTACTGGCAGGAGGAACTGGGGCAGTATTACGGAGAGAGTGAGACAGAGGAAGGCCTCGCATATCTGTGGCTGGAGGAGGAGGAATCCCTGCGCCTTAAGATGGAAGCGGTGAAGGAAAATGACCTGGCAGGCGTTGCCTGCTGGAAGCTTGGCCTTGAGGATAAAGCCGCCTGGAGTGCGGTGAGCTGGGACTAAAGCAAAGGACCCTGCCGGGAAAGAAATCCTGCGGCGGGGTTCTTTTTGCGGCTGCCCCGGGATATATTTTTACAAATATGGCCCGAGGTGGAAAAATTGAAAAAGATGTTGCTGGAGCCGCTCATGGGTCTGCTTCTTCTGATCCTTGTCTTTGCGGCCGCCTGCCGCGGGGGCGTGGAAGCACTGCCGGCACAGGCAGGGGATTTGGAGGAGCAGCCGGTGGTCGTCCTTGATGTAGGACACGGCGGGAACGATCCCGGGAAGGTCGGCGTTGACGGCAGTCTGGAAAAGGATGTCAATCTTGAGATCGCGATGCGGGTAAAGACCTATCTGGAGCAGTCGGATGTGAAGGTCGTCATGACCCGGGAGGAGGATAAGGGACTATATTCAGAGAAAGATTCACGCAAGAAAATGGCCGATATGAAAAGGCGCTGTGAGCTGATTGATGAGGTCGGCCCGGAGCTGGTGGTCAGCATTCATCAAAACAGCTATCATGAGGAGTATGTCTCCGGCGGACAGGTATTTTATTATAAGGATTCTGCAAAGGGGAAGGCTTTAGCGGAGATTCTGCAAAAACGCTTTGACTATGTACTAGGAGAGAACAACAGGAGGCTGGCAAAGGCAAACGGGAATTATTATCTGCTTTTGCATGTGAAGTGCCCGATCGTAATCGTGGAGTGCGGTTTTTTAAGCAATCGCAGGGAGGCGGCGCTTTTACAGCAGGGTGAATACCAGGATCGTCTGGCGTGGACGATCCACATGGGTGTCATGGAATATTTAAACAAACGATGACAAACAAAGGAGACGCAAATGAAAAATTATAAACCGCTGCTTGCGAACGTGGCAGCACAGGTAATCTTCGGGCTGGCTTTTTTCTTTATTAAAATGGGGATGGCCGTTGTCAACCAGGATACGGTAAAGTTTTTGTCCTTTCGCTTCGGATTGGGCTTTTTTGTCATGACAGCGATCGTGCTTCTGGGAATTAAAAAGGTGGATTATAAAAGGAGTCTCCCCGGTCTGCTCCTCTTATGCGGGCTTTTTAATCCTTGCATCAGCCAAATCTTAGAGACAGCCTCGACCTCCTATGCACCGACGTCTCAGATTTCCATGTATGGCAGCATGCAGCCGATCGTTATGATGATTTTTTCGGCGTTGATCAACCGGGAATATCCATCCAGAAGACAGCTTCTGTTTGTATGGGTCTGTGTGGCCGGAGTATTTGTCGCCAATCTTGCAGGGGTAAAAAGCACAGGTATGACGACGATCGGCCTGCTTCTCATCATTGGGACCAACCTCGTACTGGCGGTCAACCGTGTACTGGTCCGCCGCGCGTCGGCGGCATTCGGTTCGTTTGAGATTATCTATGTAACGACCGGGATGGGAGCGCTTTTGTTCAATCTGCTCTCTGTGGGAAAAAGCGCTGCGGCCGGAACGCTGGGAAGCTATTTTGACGGCCTCTTTTGTGCGCGATTCGGTGTTTCTGTGCTCTACATGGGAATCGCTTCCTGTGTCTGCGCGTTCCTTTTGATGACGTATGCCTCTGCCAATCTGCCGTTTGCCGTCTATGCCTCAACGTGTACAATCAATACGGTAGTGTCGATCCTTTCTGGCGTGTTCCTTCTCCATGAGACCTTTCTGCCCGTGCAGGTATTTGGCACGATTATTATCGTTGCAGGCGTAATCGGAATCAGCCTGTCCTATGATAAGACCGACGAAAAGGGAAACCGGTTCCAGATGAAGAAGTAAGCGTTTCTTTAAACGGATTCGGTACCTGAAGCAGACAAGTGAATATACGCCGCCAGCCGCCAAAGCGGGTAGCCCCTTGTCTGCTGAGGGGATCAATTTTTTTATTCTCAAAAAAGCAGCAAAGAATGGCCAAAACGGCTGGAATACGACGGATAAGAACTTATAATCGAATTCTGACGGACATTAGAAACGGAAAAAACCTCTCCAAAATCATACAAACGGTGGTGGCACACCTCTGATCCGGAAAGGTTTTCCATATACACACAAATTCGGCCGAAACAGCCAGAATTTGACTGAGCAGAAACGCTCATACCTATTATCCCATATCTTCGGGCGATTTTCAAGCGCTTCTGCAAATTTTTCCATGGTTATTAATCTGAAAACAGGATAAATTTGAATTCATGCTCAGTGAATGAAAAGAGGCAGTAAGGTCAGAATCCGCAATGCATCATAAAAGCCCCTATTTATGATGTCCTAAAAACTGGGCCGGAAGGTACAGCTTAAGATAAAAACCTTAAAAATCTATTGAAATCCCCGTACATATGTGCTATATTGATTAAGTAAAAATGAATAACGTTCTTCGGGGCAGGGTGAAATTCCCTACCGGCGGTGAAAGTCCGCGACCCGCGAAAGCGGTTGATTTGGTGAAATTCCAAAACCGACAGTATAGTCTGGATGAGAGAAGAAATTGTGAGACAGGAGCGTATAGCCCCGGACTGTTTGCATGGGTCCGGGGTTTTTGTTTTGCAATTCCTCTGTATATCCGTACAGGATGAAGGACGATCGTACAAGGAGGAAACAAGCTATGAAACCAAACAAGGTACTGAATGTGAAAAATGTCGTCTTGATCGGCATGTTCGGCGCGCTGGCCGCCGTCCTGGAGACCTTCCAGATCTCCGTGCCGTTCGCGCCGCCGTTTTACAAGCTGGATTTCGCAGAGACGCCGATCATGGTCGGAGCGTTTGCGCTGGGGCCGATTCCGGCCGTACTTATGGAGCTCGTAAAAAACATTCTAAAGCTCCTTATAAAGGGGACGACGACCATGTACGTCGGCGACCTGGGAAACTTTATCGGCGGCAGCCTGTTCGTGCTTCCGGCGTCCATTCTGTACCAGAGGAAGCGGACGAGAAAAACGGCTATGTATGGCCTGGGGCTTTCGATTGTGATCGGCGTCCTGACTGCCCTGATCATCAACTGTTTCATGACGATCCCGCTCTACGCGAAACTTATGTTTAACGGAATCGAAAATATCATCGCAATGGGGACGGCAGTCAACCCGGCGATTACCAATCTGTACACCTTTGCAATTTTTGCAATTCTGCCGTTCAACCTCTTAAAGCTCGGCATGAACGCCGCAGTTACGGCGCTGGTTTATAAAAGGGTCAGCGTTATCCTGCGCGCGGGGGCACCGGAGAGGGCAGCCCGGACTTCGCCGGAGAAAGGCTGAGGCGGGATAGTATGGTGCGCTATTACAGAGAACTGACAAGGCTTGAAATGGAACAGGTGGACAAAGCAGAGACAATTGTTCTGATTCCGATCGGAGCGCTCGAGCAGCACGGAAACCAATGCCCGCTTGGTACGGATGAGATTATCTCGGAGGCGACGGCAAGGAGAATCAAGGAAGCCTTGGACCGGGAAATTCCAGATTATCCCATGTTAATTTTCCCGCCGCTTCCTGTTGGCTTAAGCACAGAGCACATCAACTTCTGCGGTTCCATTACCCTGAAGCCGGAAACGCTCTATCGTATGCTCTATGACATCTGCAAGAGTCTCCAGCGTCACGGCTTTAAAAAGATTGCCATGCTCAACTGCCATGGCGGGAATTCGCCTATTATCCAGATCCTGAGCCGGGAACTGCGCAGTGAATGTGGACTTGCGGTGTTCAACATCAACTGCGGCGTGTTTTTTGGAAATCAGGCTGTCAAGGATACGGTGACGCCGGGAAACATCTGGGATTTCCATGGCGGCGAGATGGAGACTTCCATGGTGCTTGCAGAAAGGCCAGAACTTGTGAAGCTTGCGACCAGCGAGGCGGGAGTCCCAAGAAAATTCATAGGGAATAAGACCTTTACAGTCTATGGCCCGATTACAATCGGCTGGGTGTCCGAGGAATGGGAGACAGAGGACAGAAAGCCCATCGGCATCGGCGGCGACCCCAGCGGTGCGACAGCAGAAAAGGGTGAGCAGATCTACGAAAGCTTTGTGGAGTCGATCGTTGCAGGTCTTAAGGAAATTCGGAGGTGGAAGGACTGACTGCCGATGAAAGGCTTGCGGCCTCGCAGCGGTTGTGTTAAACTGAAGGAAGCGTAATAGACAGTTCAGACAGGCCAAGCCCCTGCGCTTGCCGTGAGAATCATACCTTTTGGGCAGAACGTAGAAAAGCGGACAAAATTCTTTTACACCCGGTTTTCGGCAGGTCTTTGACAGGCAAGGCGGACGTTTAAGGCTGCCCAGGCAATTCAGAATGGCTGTTTGCTTGTGCTAGGAGTGGTATCTGAACGGTTGCAGGAAAGCGAAAAACTGGGGACAGGCGCCCATACGCGGGCTTTCGCGGCGGGCGCCTGTTTTTATGGGAAAGAGAAGGAGAGCATGAATACAAAGATTATAAAGCTGGCCTCCTGCGGGTGTGCAGGAGACGAAGCACTTTTAGAAGCCGCGCAGATTTTAAGGTGCGGCGGACTGGTAGCCTTTCCTACAGAGACGGTATACGGTTTGGGCGCCAACGCGCTTGATGAGGACGCAGCAAAAAAAATCTACGCGGCCAAGGGACGGCCTTCCGATAATCCCCTAATTGCCCACATCTCCCGTATGGACGAGCTGCCTGTTCTGGCAGCAGAGATTCCGGAGGCGGCCGGGCGGCTGGCCAGGCGTTTCTGGCCGGGACCGCTGACGATGATTTTTAAAAAGCAGAGCCGCGTGCCGGACGGAACGACCGGGGGTCTTGACACGGTGGCGGTCCGCATGCCCTCCGACCCGGTGGCAAACCGGCTGATTCAGTTAGCCGGTGTCCCGGTGGCGGCGCCGAGCGCCAATACCTCCGGACGGCCGAGCCCGACGAGGGCAGAGCATGTAGTGGAAGATATGGATGGGAAAATTGAATTGATCCTGGACGGCGGAGAAGTCGGAATCGGTGTGGAGTCTACGATTGTGGATGTATCGGGTGAGGTTCCTATGCTGTTAAGGCCCGGAGCGGTTACGCTTGAAATGCTGCGGGAGACGTTAGGCCGCGTGGACGTTGATCCGGCCATTGAAGGTCCGTTAGCAGAGGGAGTCCGCCCGAAAGCGCCTGGCATGAAATACCGCCATTATGCGCCGAGAGCCGAGATGCTTTTAGTGGAGGGAGAGGCCGAGCGGGTTGCGGCGTATATTAATCATGAAGCGAAAAAAGCAAAGGAAGCCGGCCGGCGGGTCGGAATCATCTGCACGGAGGAGAGCCGCCGGCTTTATCCCGAGGGGATTTTAGAAGTGATCGGCAGCCGCAGCCATGAGGAAACGGTGGCGCATAACCTGTTTGCGGTGCTGCGGGAGCTTGATGAAAAAGCCGTGGACTGTATTTTTTCGGAAAGCTTTTCCGAGGACCGTCTGGGCCAGGCGATCATGAACCGCCTCTGCAAGGCAGCCGGCTATCATATTGTACAGGTGTAAAAAGGGAAGCTTTAACGGGGATATATAGGCTCCAGAATGAAAGGAGAAAACAGGATGTCTGAGAAACGGAAGAATTATATTACCTGGGATGAGTATTTCCTGGGTGTTGCCAAGCTGTCGGCCATGCGTTCCAAGGATCCGAGCACGCAGGTGGGAGCCTGTATCGTGAGCCAGGACAACAAAATTTTATCAATGGGCTACAATGGATTCCCGCAGGGCTGCTCCGATGATACCTTCCCATGGGGAAAGGATGATCCGGATCCCTACAACGAAAAATACTTCTATGTGACGCACAGCGAGCTGAATGCAATCTTAAATTACCGGGGCGGGAGCCTGGAAGGGAGCAAGCTCTATGTAACTCTGTTTCCCTGCAACGAATGTGCCAAGGCCATCATACAGGCCGGGATCAAGACGTTAATCTATGAGAGTGACAAGTACGCAGACACCGCTTCCACGAGGGCTTCAAAGCGCATGCTGGACGCGGCCGGCGTTCGATATTATCAGTATAACCCTACGGGCAGAAAGATTGAATTTTTCGTATGAAATTCCTGCTGGCAGCCATCAATGCAAAATATATACACGCGAATCTGGCAGTGTACAGCTTAAGTGCCTACGTGAGGAAAAAACAGCCCAAGGCACAGATTGAGCTTTGCGAGTATACGATCAATCACCGGGCGGAACAGATTTTACAGGACATATACAGGAGAAAGCCAGATGTGGTCGGTTTTTCCTGCTATATATGGAATATCACATACGTGCAGGAGCTTGTAAAGGATCTTCTAAAGGTGAGCCCAAAGACGGAGATTTGGCTTGGCGGTCCGGAGGTGTCCTGGAGCGCCAGAGAAGCGCTCGAAAAGGAGCCAGGGCTGCGGGGAATCCTGCGCGGCGAGGGTGAGGAGAGTCTTTCACGGCTCGTGGCGGCCTATCTGGCTGCCGAAGAACACAAGGCTCCCCTTTCCCATGCGGCCTTCAAAGAGATACCCGGTATCACATTTTGTACGCCAAAAGGGGAAGTTTCAGAAAACCCGCCTGCCCCTCTCCTTGCCATGGACGAGCTGCCCTTTCCTTATGAGAACCTGGACGGCTTTGAAAACCGGATTCTTTACTATGAGAGCAGCCGCGGCTGTCCGTTTTCCTGCAGCTACTGTCTGTCGTCCCTGGATAAAAGCGTCCGCTTCCGCAGCCTTTCCCTGGTGGAGAGGGAGCTTAAGATATTCCTGGATAAGAGAGTCGGACAGGTAAAGTTTGTGGACCGGACGTTTAACTGTAAAAAAGAGCATACGCTTGGGATCTGGCGTTATCTGCTGGCGCATGACAATGGGATCACAAATTTTCATTTTGAGGTGTCGGCCGACCTGTTTGGCGAGGAGGAGCTTTCCTTAATCAGTGCCATGCGTCCGGGACTCATTCAGCTGGAGATCGGCGTACAGTCTACGAACCCGCGGACGCTCACAGAGATTCGCCGGAAAACGGACTTGGCCGCACTGAAGATGTCGGTGAACCGGATCCATGCGTTTGGCAATACACACCAGCATCTTGACCTGATCGCAGGCCTTCCCTGTGAGGGAATGGAATCGTTTCTGAACTCCTTCAATGAAGTCCATTCCATGCACCCGGACCAACTGCAGCTCGGCTTCCTGAAAGTGTTAAAGGGATCTTATATGGCCAAACAGACAGAATGCTACGGTTTAAAGCACCGTACATTGCCGCCGTATGAGGTACTGGAGACGAGGTGGCTTTCCTTTGACGAACTGATACGTTTAAAGGAAATGGAGGAGATGGTGGAAGTTTATTACAATTCCGGTCAGTTTAAACAGACGATGCGGCTGCTCTTAAACCGGTTTGCTAAGGCTTCCGATTTGTATCTTGCGCTCTCGGAATACTACAGGAATCAAGGACTTTTTGCCGTCAGCCATTCCAGGCTTTCGCGCTATGAGATCCTGTATCGGTTTGTATGCGGCCTTTTGGGCGCAGAGCCCGCCCGCTTTCGGGATGCGCTCCTGTATGATCTCTACCTGCGCGAAAACATAAAAAGCCGCCCCTCTTTTGCGAGCGACCAGACACCCTATAAAAAAGAGATCCGCGCTTTTTTCGAGGCTGAGGCTGCCTGCCCGGTTTGGCTTTTTGGCTATGAGGGCTATGAGGCCAGACAACTCGCTAAAATGGCACATCTGGAAATCATGGAGGATGGGAGCCGGGTACTGTTCGACTATAAAAACAGGAATCCGCTGTCTCACAATGCACGGACCGTACGGCTTCCTAAGAGTGCAAAGGAGGAGAAGCATGACAGATTCCTATGTGGCCGTTGACCTGGAAACGACGGGGATTGCCGTAAAACGGGAAAAAATTATAGAGCTTGCGATGGTTAGAGTGGAGAACGGGGAAATCGCGGACACATTTCATACGCTTGTAAATCCGCATCGCCAGATTCCAAAACGCATTACCGAGCTGACCGGAATTGACGATGATATGGTGCGAAGCGCACCGGATGTAGGGGATGTGATCGACAGAGCCGTAGATTTTTGCAAAGATCTTGCGCTTTTAGGACATCAGGTTCTATTTGACTATGGCTTTCTTTTACAGGCGGCGGTTAACCGAACGCTTGCGTTTGAAAAAAACGGGATCGATACACTGCGGCTCTGCCGGGCATTCATGCCTTTGGAGGAGAAAAAGAATTTGACGAATGCCTGCGCATATTTTGGGGTCCCGCAGGATACGGCGCACCGCGCACTTTCGGATGCGATGGCTGCGCACAGACTCTATCAGGAACTAAAAAAATGCTTCGGCGAGAAGGATGCTGCACTTTTTTCAGAAAAAAAGCTGCTTTTTAAGATAAAAAAGGAAAAGGCAGCCACAAAAAGGCAAAAACAACACTTGCAGGATTTAATAAAATATCATAGAATAAGTGTAACTGTCCAAATCGAAAGCCTGTCCGGAAATGAGATTTCGAGATTGATCGACCGGATTATTTTTACACATGGAAGAATCCCGGAAAAAGAAGGGACAGGGATAAAATTTCGGAATGCAGATAAACTGAATTAAAAGAGGTGAATACTTTGCTGAATCTGAACAATAAAAAAACACGGAAAATTCTTTCTACGATTGTGATTGCCATTGTCGTGTTGGCAATGGTACTCCCGATGGTTGTGGGTTCCTTAATGTCCGTATTATAGTAAATGATGTGAGGAGAGTCAGTATGAAAAGGAATGTATGGTCCGCAGGCAGGGCGGCGCTCCTTGCCGTCTCGTTTTTCGGCATGATGCCGTTTGCGGGATACGCCGCAGAGCCGGTTCCGGAGGGTGTCTATATCGGGGATGTCAGCCTTTCCGGCCTCACAAAGGAGGAAGCGGAAAAAAAGATTAAGGAGTATGCAAATGAACGGCTCGGCCTAAAGCTTACCTTAATCGTCAACGGGAACGAGGTCATGACAGACGGCGCAGAGCTTGGTCTGCGCTGGATTAACGAGGAGGCTGTGGCCGAGGCTCTTGAGGAGACAGAAGTCACAGGCAATCTGATCCGGCGTTACATGAAAAAGAAAGATATTCAGGACAGCCCGGTGCGGCTCGAGCTGGATATGGATGTGGATCAGGAAAGAGTCAACACATTTGTCCAGGACAAATGCGGTGCGGCGGTGACAGAGGCGGCCAACGCTTCGATCCGGAGAGAGAACGGTGCGTTTGTCATTACGCCCGAGGTCATCGGGACAACGGTCGATATGGAGGCGACGAAGCAGGCAATCAATGAGGCGCTGAACGGAGCGGCCGGAGAGATCACGGTCCATGCCGAGCTGGTGGAGAGCCGGCCGCAGATCACAGAGGAGACGCTTTCGACGATCCAGGATGTACTGGGGACATTTTCAACAGATTTTTCTTCGAGCGGCGCCTCGCGTTCGACCAATCTGCAGGTCGGCGCTTCCAAGATCGACGGCCATGTGCTTATGCCGGGAGAAGTGCTGTCCGGCTATGACTGTATGAACCCGTTTACCACGCAGAATGGCTATCGGACCGCAGTGGCATATGAGAACGGGCGTTCCGTAGACAGCATCGGCGGCGGTGTCTGCCAGATTTCGACAACGCTTTACAACGCATCCCTGCTTGCGGAGTTAGAAATTGTACAGAGACAAAATCATTCTATGACTGTGTCCTATGTAAAGCCGTCCATGGATGCGGCGATTGCAGGCACCTATAAGGACTTAAAGATTAAAAATCCCTATGATACGCCGATTTATATCGAGGGCTATACATCCGGGCGGACGCTGACGTTTACAATCTATGGGAAGGAAACGCGCCCCTCCAATCGTACGATCAAATTTGAATCGGAAACGCTGCAGTGGATGGACCCGGGAGCGCCTGCCGAGCAGATCGATCCGACCCTTGCGCCGGGCCAGCGGGTCCGGGTACAGTCTGCCCACACAGGGCTGCGTTCGAGGCTGTATAAATGCATTTATGTGGACGGGCAGCTTACAGAGCGGACACTTTTAAATAATGACACATATAATCCGTCCAAGGCCATTTTCCGGGTCGGGCCGCCTGCAGAGACGGAGCAGACGCCGGAGACGCTTGAGACCCCGGCTACGGAGCCGGCCCCCAGTCAGCCCGAGGAGACTTTGCCTGCGGCAACCGAGCCGCAGCCGACCGAACCAGGACCGCAAGGCCCCGGTTACGAGACCGAGCCGCAGCCTGTGACGCCTACAACGCAGGCACCGCAGCCTACAGAAGCGCTACAGCCGACAGCGCCAGTAGAAACACCGGCGCCGCAGCCAGAAGGCGGACAGCCAGGAGGCGGAGAAAATGAAATCGGCCCCGGAGGTCCTGGAGAATGATGAGAAAAATCGTCCGTGAGCCAAATGGCCCCGGGCGGTTTGACCCGGAGCAGGAGCTTGTCGTCGTGGGTGCGATCGGAAAAGCAGGAGTAGCCGCGGCGCTTCTCTGTAAAAGGGACGAGCTTAAAAGGCGGTTTCGGGCGGATTTTTTGGAGACCGTGCGGGAGAAGACAGAGGAGACACTGGGGCTTACCCCAAATCTTCTCATGGAATATAAAGCAACGGAGTGGGAGATCGTATCGGAGGGCGGCGTGTTTGCCGCCCTCTGGAGACTTTCGGGTGCTTATATGCGGGGACTATCGGTCTCCTTGACGGCTATCCCGGTACACCAGGAGTTATTGGAGGTATGTGAGCTTTTTGATTTGAACCCATATCGGCTTGCCTCCGGGGAATGCCTTCTCCTGGTAGCAGATAACGGCGGTGCTTTGGCAGCTGCGCTGAAAGAACGAGGGCTTCCCGCCGCAGTGATCGGAGTGGCAGAGAAGGGGATTGCACGTAAGATCTGGAATTCTGGCAGACTGGGTTATCTGGAACGTCCGCAGCCGGATGAGATTTATAAAATTACAGACAGCAAGGAGGATTCATATGCGTGAAAAAATTTTGGCAGTGCTGGAGAAAAACAGCCGGATTGATTTAGGCGAGCTGGCGGCTATTCTGGGAGAAAACGAGGCAAATATTGCCAATGAGATGGCCCAGATGGAGCGTGACAATGTGATCTGCGGTTATCATACGCTGATTAACTGGGAAAAGACGGGGAATGAGAAGATGGTCGCTCTGATCGAGGTAAAGGTCACGCCGCAGCGCGGGATGGGCTTTGATAAGATCGCGGAGCGCATCTACCAGTACAGTGAGGTCGAGTCCATCTACCTAATGTCCGGCGCCTATGATTTCATGGTGATGCTGGAGGGAAAGACGATGCGCGAGGTCGCGCAGTTCGTATCGGAAAAGCTGTCCCCGATGGATTCGGTCTTAAGCACGGCGACGCATTTTGTGCTGAAGAAATACAAGGACCATGGCACGATCATGTGCGACAAACCCGAGGATGAAAGGATGCTGATTACACCGTGAGAAACCCCTTAT
>JAAWAR010000027.1 GCA_022792295.1 Lachnospiraceae bacterium | reverse complement strand
TCTGCACCCTGTATGACAGCTACCCTATTTCAGTTTGTTGGTTGATACTGTTTTATGAGTAGCTACCCTCAGTGAACAAGAGGACACACGCCCCAAGTGCCGTCTTTTGGCGGCTGGCGGCGTTAACGTCAATCGGCGTACATCCAGTACGCCTCATTCCGTTGCCTTGCCAGCCACCAAAAGACGGTACTTGGGGTCCGAAGGAGTTTTGCGCCACAGATTTGCGATTTTGCAAGGCGCTGGAACGAAGCGTACTAGACGTACGCTGAGCGACAGTAACGCGGCAGAATCGCAAATCTGTGGTGCAAAACCGTGTGTCCCCTTGTCCACTGAGGGTACCATTAGCCCGTCCCCTTTTTTCTCGTTTTGGCCCCAAATAGTACTTGCAATTTCTGTTCGTTTCCTGTATAGTAGTCCTAACACTCTTAGAATATTCTTTTATTCTTGAAATTTCTGCATAATCTTGGCATTCACTTAAAGAATTCCTTGAACCGAAGTATAACAAAATAAAAATCGAATAGGGGGCTTTTTATTGTTTGCAAAAATAAACTGCATGTATCTGCAGGGGCTTTATGGATGTCCGGTTTCGGTGGAGGCGGATGTCAGTGACGGGCTGCCCGGATATGCGCTCGTGGGGTATCTTGCGTCGGAGGTGCGGGAGGCGCAAGACCGTGTGCGCACAGCAATCCGTAATCTGGGATTTTCCCTGCCGCCGAAAAAAATCACCATCAATCTTTCTCCGGCTGACATTCGGAAGGAAGGAACAGGGTTTGATCTGGCGATTGCGGCTGCCGTACTGACAGCTTATGGGATTTTAGAGGAGAAGCGCATGCAGGGAGCAGTCTTCATGGGCGAACTCGGTCTGGATGGAAGGGTAAAAGGGATTCCCGGTGTTTTGGCGATGGCGGAGGCGGCAAAAAGCCTTGGGTTTTCCCGTATCTTTCTTTCAGGAGAAAATGTGCGGGAGGCGGCGGCTATCGAAGGGATCGGGCTTGTAGAGGTGTCGGATTTAAAGAGCATGGTGGATATGCTGGCGGGCGGCGCGCCAATTCGGGAGTATGTGCGAGGCAGAGAGAAAACGACAGAGGAGGCAGACATCGCCTACGAGGAGGATTTTTCAGAGATCAACGGCCAGCCCCTCTTGCGCCGGGCCGCCGAGGTAGCCGTCTGTGGCATGCATAATCTTCTTTTGATCGGGCCGGCCGGTTCCGGAAAAACAATGATAGCGAGACGTATGCCGACTATTATGCCTGCGTTGGAACCGAAAGAGCGCATAGAGATTTCAAAGATATACAGTGTTGGCCACCTGCTTTCAAACAAAGAGCCGCTTGTCAGAAAGAGGCCTTTCCGCGCGCCGCATCACACGATTTCCCCGCAGGCTCTGGCCGGAGGCGGGAGCAGGCCCAAACCCGGAGAAATTTCCCTGGCGACCGGAGGAATCCTTTTTCTGGACGAGCTGCCGGAGATGGGACGGACGGCT
Source organism: Lachnospiraceae bacterium (assembly GCA_022792295.1). Classification (GTDB taxonomy): domain Bacteria; phylum Bacillota; class Clostridia; order Lachnospirales; family Lachnospiraceae; genus CANQGL01. Next base: position 8,440 of record JAAWAR010000027.1, on the reverse strand, counting down.
ATGGAGACGCTCCGCCAGCCTTTGGAGGAGCGTAAGGTCACGATTTCGCGTGTACAGGGAAGCTTCTGTTATCCGGCGGGTTTTCAGCTTGTGGCAGCCATGAATCCATGCCGCTGCGGATATTATCCCGATTTAGGCCGCTGCCACTGTACACCGTCGGACCGGAAGCGCTATCTGGGGAGAATATCCAGGCCGCTGTTGGACCGCATTGACATCTGTGCAGAGGCGGCTCCCGTTACGTATTCGGAGGTGGCAGGATCCGAAAAAAACGAGAGCTCGGCCGCAATCCGTGCACGGGTCGAGACTGCAAGAAGACGTCAGAGAGAACGCTTTTGCGGCCTGGGGATTTTATGCAACGGCGAGATGCGGGGGAGCCATGTGCGCAGTTTCTGCCGTCTGGGGTACACAGAAAGCCATTTTATGCGGGAGGTTTTTGATGAACTGCAGCTTTCGGCCAGAATGTATGACCGGGTTTTAAAGGTGGCACGAACAGCGGCTGATTTGGAGGGAAAAGAAGAAATCGGAATCCGCCATTTGAGTGAGGCCGTCTCCTATGTGCGTGTCAGGGAAAAATATTGGGGAGGTGTGCTGTGACAGAACAGGAATATCTGCACTGGCTTGTCCATATACAAGGAATAGGACCAGTCACAATAAAAAAACTATATACATATTTTAAGAGCTTTCGGGAAATCTGGAAAGCAGAGGAACAAAAGCTTACTGCCAGTAAATGTCTTCGGGGCGGTCAAATGCAGGCACTTCTTTCTGGGAAAGCACATATGGAAGCTTGCAGACGTGAGTATGAGAACCTGAAAAAGCAGGGAATCCATTTTGTCACGTTTCTTGACGCCGACTATCCGAAACGGCTTCTTCCGCTCTACGACCGGCCTGCGGGGCTGTTTGTAAAAGGGAAAATGCCGAGGGACGATGTGCCTTCGGCGGCAATCGTAGGGGCCAGAGACTGTACGGAGTATGGACGCGATGCGGCAGGGTTTATGGCGCAAACGCTGGCAAAAGCAGGTGTTTCGGTCATCAGCGGCCTTGCGCTGGGGATTGATGCGGCCGCACATAAAGGGGCTCTGGCCGCAGGTAAAGAGACCTTCGGTGTCCTTGGCTGCGGCATTAATATCTGTTATCCGCGGGAGAACCATGCACTTTATTCGGCGATGGAGCGAGAGGGCGGGATTCTCACAGAATTTATCCCTGGCACAAAGCCGGAGGCCGGAAATTTTCCGCAGAGAAACCGGATCATCAGCGGTCTTTCGGATGCGGTCATTATCATAGAAGCAAAGGAAAAGAGCGGTTCATTGATCACGGCAGATCTGGCTCTTGAGCAGGGGCGGGAGATTTTTGCACTGCCGGGGCGTATCAACGATCCGTTAAGCCGGGGATGTAACCGGCTGATTCAAAATGGGGCAGCCATTCTCTTGGATCCGGGAGAGGTTTTAGAACTTTTTGGCTTTGATTACGAAAGAAAGTTAATACTTAGTAAAATTTCAGAAAAGAGACTTGAAAAGAGGGAGAATTTATTGTATAGTTTTTTAGATTCGAGGCCAAAACATCTGGATGAGATCCGAGATGGATGCGGCCTTGATGTTTCCGAATGCATGGAGGGGCTTTTAAGACTTGAACTTCTGGGGATTGTCCATGGAATTGGAAATCAATATTATTGCAGAAAATTGTGAGGTTTTATATGGCAAACAGTCTGGTGATTGTAGAGTCTCCGGCAAAGGTGAAAACAATCAAGAAATTTTTAGGGAGCAATTTTGAGGTTGACGCGTCGGGCGGACATGTCAGAGACATGCCGAAAAGTCAGTTTGGGATCGACGTGGAGAATGACTTTGAGCCTAAATATATTACCATCCGCGGGAAGGGAGAGGTACTTGCGAAATTGCGCAAGGAAGTCAAGAAGGCGGATAAAATCTATCTTGCAACTGACCCGGACCGCGAAGGGGAGGCGATTTCCTGGCATCTGATGCAGGCGCTGCGCCTAGAGGAGCTGACGGATAAAAAGATATATCGGATCAGTTTTAACGAGATTACGAAGAACGCAGTCAAGACGTCCTTGAAGACGCCGCGCGCGATTGATATGAATCTGGTGGACGCGCAGCAGGCGCGCCGCGTTCTGGATCGTATGGTGGGCTACCGGATCAGCCCGATTCTCTGGGAGAAGGTCAAGCGCGGGCTTTCCGCTGGGCGCGTGCAGTCGGTGGCGCTGCGCATGATTTGTGACCGCGAGGATGAAATTGCAGCATTTATCCCGGAGGAATACTGGAGCCTGGAGGCAAAGCTTGCCGTTTTGGGGTCCAGAAAGCTTCTTACGGCAAAGTTCCATAAAGACTCCGCCGGAAACGGTGAGATCAAAAGCAGAGAACAGCTGGACCAAATCCTGGCGAGCCTAAAGGACAGCAGCTTCACGGTGACAGAGATCAAAAACGGGGAACGCACGAAGAAACCGCCGATGCCGTTTACGACAAGTACGCTGCAGCAGGAGGCGTCCAAGACATTAAATTTTTCGACGCAGAAGACGATGCGGCTCGCGCAGCAGCTTTATGAGGGCGTAGACATCAAAGGACACGGTTCCATCGGCCTCATTACCTATCTGCGTACCGACTCGGTCCGTGTGGCGGAGGAGGCAGACCAGGCTGCGAGAAAATTTATCACGGAGCAGTACGGAAGCGCCTATTCCGTTTCGCGGGAGGCGGAGAAAAAAAGCAGCGCGAAGATTCAGGATGCGCATGAGGCGATTCGTCCGACGGATATTACTTTAACGCCTGTGAAGGTGAAGGAATCCCTTTCGCGCGATCAGTTCCGTCTGTATCAGTTAATTTGGAAGCGGTTCACGGCGAGCCGGATGGCCGCGGCCGTTTATGAGACGGTTTCCGTAAAGCTGGATGGTTCTAAAAACCAGTTTACTATGGCAGCGTCGCGGCTGAAATTTGACGGTTTCCTCTCGGTCTATGTGGATGAGGAGGAGAAAGAGGAGAAAAATGAGCTGCTCTCCAAGCTTTCCGTGGGCCAGACACTGGAAGTCAGTAAGCTGGATTACGCGCAGCATTTCACGCAGCCGCCGGCCCATTTTACAGAAGCATCCCTGGTCAAAGCGCTTGAGGAGCAAGGGATCGGCCGGCCGAGCACGTATGCACCGACAATCACAACGATCCTTGCAAGGCGCTATATTACGAAAGAGAATAAGTGTCTGTATGTGACGGAGCTCGGCGAAGTGGTAAACCGGATTATGAAGCAGAGCTTCCCAAGTATCGTCGATATCACGTTTACGGCTAACCTTGAATATCTTTTGGATCGCGTCGGCGAAGGCCAGACGGACTGGAAGACGGTGGTCCGCAATTTTTATCCTGATCTCATGGAGGCGGTTGAGGTTGCGAAGGAAACGTTGGAGGCCGTCCATGTCGCGGACGAGGAGTCGGATGAGCTGTGTGAGCTGTGCGGCCGCCGGATGGTAATCAAATACGGCCCTCACGGCAAATTTCTGGCCTGTCCGGGGTTCCCCGAATGCCGGAATACAAAGCCGTATCTGGAAAAAACAGGGATTCCCTGCCCGAAATGCGGCAAGGAGATCATCATTCGCAAGACGAAGAAGGGCCGGAAATTCTACGGTTGCGAGGGGAGTCCGGAATGCGACTTTATGTCCTGGCAGAAGCCCGTAAAGGAAAAGTGCCCGGAGTGCGGCGGCTATATGGTTGAGAAGGGGAGTAAAGTGGTCTGTGCAAATGAGTCGTGCGGCTTTGTGAAGACAAAACAGGGGAGTGAGGCGTAATTCCCAAAATTGTTGCAGCAGTTCGGGTAAAAATTCCATCTCTGCAGGACATTTGCGTGGATTTTTACTTATAACAATAAAGGTATCTGAACTGTTAAAACTGTTGTGATTTTTTCTTAATTATCCGAAAAAAACCTTGAAATTCCAAAAATATTATGATACAATCTGTTTGTATTTATATTTTTACTATACTATAATGTGAGCGATGCGTTTTTGCAGAAAAGGAGGGTTTCGGGTAATGGGCGTTGAATTGCTGGATAAGACTCGGAAAATAAACAAGCTTCTTCATAACAACAGTTCACACAAGGTAGTCTTTAACGACATCTGCAAAGTATTGAGCGAGATCCTGTTATCAAATATTCTGGTAATCAGCAAGAAAGGGAAGGTATTAGGCGTTAGCGTCTGCCCCGGCGTGGAGGAGATCCATGAGCTGATTGAGGACCGTGTCGGAGGTTTTATCGACAAGCTGTTGAACGAACGTCTTCTTGGCGTACTGTCAACAAAGGAAAATGTAAATCTGGAGACGCTTGGCTTTGGGCAAGAAAATATAAGAAGATACCAGGCGATTATCACACCCATTGACATTGCAGCCGAGCGTTTGGGTACATTATTTATCTATAAATCTGGCGAGCAATATGACATTGATGACATTATTCTGAGTGAATATGGAACTACGGTGGTTGGCCTTGAGATGATGCGTTCCGTCAACGAGGAGAATGCAGAGGAGACCAGGAAAATCCAGATTGTAAAATCGGCGATCAGCACCTTGTCTTTCTCGGAGCTGGAAGCAATCACACATATTTTTGACGAGCTTGACGGCAATGAGGGGATTTTGGTTGCCAGCAAGATAGCAGACAGAGTCGGGATTACCCGTTCGGTGATCGTAAACGCACTGCGCAAATTTGAGAGTGCCGGCGTCATTGAGTCGCGGTCGTCCGGAATGAAGGGAACCTATATTAAAGTTCTTAATGATGTTGTGTTTGATGAACTGAAAACACTGAAGTCTATGAATACAAAGTAAGAGGGTAAAAGATTGAAGTGCAGGAACAGATTAAAAAGCAGGAGGCGCTTGTCATGCGGTGCTTCCTGTTTTGATTATGCAGTTACCGTTCGCAGGTATGCTGTGAACGGTAACTGCAAATGCCTATTTTAAATCATCTGCGGCGGTTCTAAGCGCTGGTGGAGCTTGCTTGGAGCCGACCGAAACGGAATGCGCAAGGACAAGTGCTTTGGCTTCATAACCGTACCGGGCCATGACAAGTTAAGGGGATGAGTTGGCGTGACGTGGACGGTACTGTTATGCAGCGATGGATTTTTATGTAAGTTTTTCTTGCATATCAGACGATTTGCGATTATGATATAGAAGGTAATACCTGCAATGCAGAGTCGGCATTGCGGGCTTTGAACTGTAAAAAGGACAGGCGTCCCGAAACAACAATCCCGGACGCCGGAAAGGAAGGCATATATGTCTGCATTTCTGATCACGCTGCTTCAAACAGCCGTAAAATTTGTTCTGTTTGTCGCGATTGCTCTTGCAGGGATTATCTGCGGAAAGAAATTTAAGGACAAGAAAAACAGTCAGTAACCAGGAGGCAAACAAACCATGCAGAAATATGGTGTAAACGAACTTAGGAGAATGTTTCTGGAATTTTTTGAGAGCAAGGGACACCTTGCAATGAAAAGCTTCTCCCTCGTTCCCCATAATGATAACAGTTTACTTTTGATCAATTCCGGTATGGCACCGCTCAAGCCATATTTTACGGGGCAGGAGATTCCGCCGAGGCGGCGGGTCTGTACCTGCCAGAAATGTATCCGTACCGGTGATATTGAAAATATCGGAAAGACCGCCCGCCACGGTACTTTTTTTGAGATGCTTGGAAACTTTTCGTTCGGCGATTATTTTAAGACCGAGGCGATCCACTGGTCATGGGAATTTTTGACGGAGGTGGTGGGCCTTGAGGCGGACCGCCTGTATCCGTCTGTCTACTTAGAGGATGATGAGGCGTTTAAGATCTGGAACGAGGAGATCGGGATTCCAAAGGAGCGAATTTTCCGATTTGGAAAGGAAGACAATTTCTGGGAGCATGGCTCCGGCCCCTGCGGCCCTTGTTCCGAGATCTATTATGACCGCGGGGAGAAGTACGGCTGTGGGAAGCCGGGCTGCACGGTGGGATGCGACTGTGACCGATATATTGAAGTGTGGAACAACGTGTTCACGCAGTTTGACAACGACGGCCACGGCAACTACAGCGAACTGGAACAGAAGAACATTGATACCGGCATGGGTCTGGAGCGCCTGGCTGTCGTTGTGCAGGATGTGGATTCCCTGTTTACGGTCGATACAAATAAGGCACTCTTAGAGCGCGTCTGTGCACTGGCCGGGAAGGAATACCAGAAGGATCACGAGACGGATGTCTCTCTGCGTATCGTGACCGATCATATTAAATCCTGCACCTTTATGATTTCGGATGGGATTATGCCGTCGAACGAGGGACGGGGATATGTCCTGAGACGCCTTCTGCGGCGCGCGGCGCGCCATGGGAGAAAGCTGGGGATCGAGGGAAAGTTTCTGGCAAAGCTTTCCGACACGGTGATCTCTCTCTCAAAGGATGGATATCCGGAGCTTGAGGAGAGAAAGGCGATGATCTTTAATGTCCTGACCCAGGAGGAGGACAAGTTTAACCGAACGATTGATCAGGGGCTTGCAATCCTCACCGACATGGAGGAGGACATGAAAAAGAATGGCGGCACGACGCTTCCGGGTGCCGATGCGTTCAAGCTTTATGATACGTATGGTTTTCCGCTGGATCTGACAAAGGAAATCCTGGAGGAGAGGGAGTTCACGGTTGATGAAGACGGCTTTGCGGCCTGTATGAGGGAGCAGAAGGAAAAAGCCAGGAAGGCAAGAAAGGGTACAAACTACATGGGAGCAGATGTGACGGTCTATCAGTCCATTGATGCTGCCATTACGACAGAGTTCGTTGGCTATGACCGGCTGACGCATGCTTCGAAAATCGTGGTCCTGACCACTGAGGAGGAGCTTGTGGAGGCGCTGACAGACGGGGAGAGGGGAACAATCCTGGTTCAGGAGACGCCGTTTTATGCGACTATGGGCGGCCAGCAGGCAGATGTCGGTGTGATTGCCTCTCCATCCGGCGAGTTTGTCGTCGAGGATACGATCAAGCTTCAGGGTGGAAAGGTCGGGCATGTGGGCCGGATGGCCCACGGCATGCTTCGCGTCGGAGAGGCTGTGACACTCACGGTCGATGAGGAAAACCGCACGCTGACCGCGAAAAACCACAGCGCAACGCATCTTCTGCACAAAGCGCTACGCACTGTTTTGGGAAATCATGTAGAGCAGGCCGGTTCTCAGGTCTCGAAGGACCGCCTGCGCTTCGACTTTACGCATTTTTCAGCCATGACGCCGGAGGAGCTTAAGCGGGTCGAGGATATAGTGAATGAAAAAATTCACGCCTCTCTGCCGGTCTGTACCGATGTGATGGGGCTTGAGGAGGCAAAAAAGACCGGCGCGATGGCACTGTTCGGTGAAAAATATGGCGAAAAGGTCCGTGTCGTGCGGATCGGCGATTTTTCGACTGAGCTCTGCGGCGGAACACATACTGCCAACACGGCGGAGGTACAGGCATTCAAGATCCTCTCGGAGGCTGGGATTGCAGCCGGAGTGCGTCGGATCGAAGCGCTGACTTCAGATGGGCTTTTGCATCATTATGAGAAAGAGGAGCAGGAGCTTTTTGCGGCCGCCAGGGCAGCGAAGGCGGCTCCGTCCGATCTGACAGCGAAAATCGAGTCAATGATGGAGGAAATCAAAGCACTCCATTCTGAGAATGAGAAGCTGAAGGACAAGCTTGCGAAGGAAAGCATGGGCGATGTCATGGACCAGGTGAAGGAGGTCGGCGGCGTGAAGGTGCTGACAGTCCGGGCCGATGGCGTTGACATGAACGGTCTGCGGAATCTGGGCGATTCACTGAAAGAGAAGCTTGGCGAAGGCGTGATCGTGATAGCGTCGGTGCTCGATGGCAGGGTCAGCCTGATGGCAACCGCGACAAACGGTGCAATGGAAAAGGGTGCACATGCCGGAAATCTCATCAAAGCAATAGTCGGCCTTGTAGGCGGAGGCGGAGGCGGCCGTCCGAACATGGCGCAGGCCGGAGGGAAAAATCCAGAGGGTGTCGATGCGGCGCTCGAAAAAGCAGGGTCTGTGATCGCAGAGCAGGTCGGAGCATAAAAGCAGAAGGCAGCGTCTGCCGTGAAGTCTGTAAAAATATGAAGTGATCGAAAATCTAAACCGGTGCGGGGCAAAGAAAAGCCTTTCGCCGGTTTTTGATTTTTATATCCTGGGAATAAATTCGCCGGTGGATTCTGCGCAAAAAAACAGTCCGGTCCAGGCTTTTAGAGCGGCTGATTTATTCTCCAGATGGATTTTACCTTTCAGATTATCGGGCAGGGGAGAAGCAAAGCGATCCTAAAACCGTTTGCTGTTTTGAACGTTTTTGCCTGCTGTTCTTTCTGACAAAGGATTTATCAGTTTTCCCAGTGACGTTTTGTAAAGGACTTTTTAATCATATTAACAAATAATTTACATTTCAGTGCAAAATAATAATGCCGGGTACCTGTTTTTAGAGTCCCGGCATACGGCTTTTTTTT
>JAAWAR010000026.1 GCA_022792295.1 Lachnospiraceae bacterium | reverse complement strand
TCGGGTTCATGGTGCCCGGGTCGATATTGATATAGGGATCGAATTTCTGCATCGTGACCTTGTACCCTCTGGCTTTTAAAAGCCGCCCGAGGGATGCGGCCGTAATCCCTTTTCCCAGTCCCGAGACAACCCCCCCGGTTACAAATACATATTTTACAGCCATATGTTACCTCTCTGTCTTAATAAAAAGGATCCTGCTTTGCAGGATTTTTCCGCCTGCGGCGGCCCGCATTAACGCCATAGTTCCCCACCGCAGTGCAATTCAAGCAAAGCGTTTTTGCTTTATAAGGCGCAGCTCCCTAATAAAACAAAAAAGGGTGACAGAATCCTTATAGATCTGACACCCTTGTCTAAACTATTCTGTTACTATATTCTATTTTGCCGGATTTGTAAAGAGGGTTTCTGAAATTTTTTTGCAATTCCCGCCCCCTTTTTGTTTTCTTTTCATCCGCATTTTTTATCCAAAAAAATGTAGAAAAATTATCCTGTTTATGCTATACTTAATCCTGAAACAATCACCAAAGGAGCATTGCTTTATCATGAAAAAATATCGCAATCTAAAACACAAAATTATTGTTTATGTGATGTCCGTCTCTATTTTTCTATCGGTTCTCATCACGGCAATTATGGCAGTCGGCAGTGTTCGCTCGACCAATGAAATTCTGTTGGACAATATGCAGATCACCGCACGGATCGCCGCACAAAATATCAGTTCAAACTTGCATCTGCTTACCGAGCGGATCTTTAACCTCTCCTATGAGGATCTGTTTGCGGATCCGTTCGCCTCTCCGGAGGAAAAAACGGCTCTTATGGATGAAACTGAGCTGCTCATTGAATTTGTTTGGCTTGCTGCCTACGACTCCTCTGGAAACAAACTGTATGGGGACGAAATAGCTCCGTCTTCCATTGCAGATACCAAAGATTTTTCCTATATGACACAGACCGGCAGTATTGTGATCGGAGAACCCTACAGGGAAAACGGAATTCTCCAGCTTCGTGTGGGCACAGCCCTACAGCTTGAAAGTCAGACCCCTGTTTACCTGGTCGGCAGCTATAAATACGATATTTTAAATGACGTCCTGAGCCTTTTAATTCTTGGCGATACGGGAAGTGCACGCATTCTCAATGAAAACGGTACGATCATCGGTGACCGCGCGCTTGAGAATGTTGCCGCCATGCAGGATATATACAGCCTGTATCCATCCGAACGGAATTCGGAGACCTTTGACAAGGTTCTTTCTTACCAGACCGGCTCGGCGCTCCTTCGCCTGGGACACTCGCAGGATTATGTTGGCTATTCGCCGATTCCGGGAACCAACTGGAGTGTGTTCATAAATGTCCCGCAGCAGGAATACATGGATTCTCTGCTTCTTTCACTAATTGTTTCGGTCCTTTTGGCCATCCTTCTTCTTTTGCTTGCGGCTGCCGTGATTACACCGCTCGCTCAAAAGATTTCCAGATCGCTGGGGACCGCCACAAAACGGCTTCAGGCGCTTTCAGAGGGAAATCTGACGGAAGCGGTGATCCCTTCCGAGAGCAACGACGAGACGGCTGTGCTGACCTCTGCATTAGCGGATACGCTTGCTAGCCTCAACCGCTACATAAAAAATATCCAGAGCTGTCTGGGCGCTCTCTCCGCAGGTGATTATACGGTACAGATTCCTGACGATTTTTGCGGTGATTTTTCCTCGATCCACGACTCGCTCTGCAATATCACGCGGTCTTTAAATCAGACCATGCAGCGGATGAATCAGTCTTCCGTCGATGTAAACCGAAATTCCAGCGGCGTATCAAGCCATGCCAGACAGCTCTATGACGGCTCTGTGAATCAGTCCGCTTTATTGGAGCAGCTTGTGGAAAGTATTTCCTCCATCACTGTCTCCATCGGGCATACCAAGGCCAATGCCTCTGAGATAGAGGCTTGCTCGGATAACGCGGAAGAAAAGACGGCCCTTGGCGCCGGATATATGCAGAACCTTTTAGATACCATACAGCAGATCCGCTCGGCCGTGCAGGAAATCTCCAAAATCAGTCAGATGATCGAGAGCATTTCCGACGAAACCAGCCTTCTTTCTCTCAATGCCTCCATCGAGGCCGCCAGAGCCGGAAATGCCGGAAAGGGCTTTGCCGTTGTTGCATCCCAGATCGGAAACCTGGCCGGCCAGACAGCCGATGCCCTGCGCCAGACCATGCTGATCATCGAGCGCTCTACAAATGCAATCCAGGAGGGCGCCGAGACAGCCGACCGCACTGCCAGGGCCTTTGAGCAGATTCAGGCCGTTACCGAACAGTATCATGACATCTCAAAAAAACTGTCGGATACCGTGAAGGAACAGACCATCGCCGTAAATGCAATCAATCAGCAGCTTGATTCCCTGCAGCAAATCGCAAACGCCAACCGGAGTCTTGCCGAACAAACCGACCGGATGGCAGCCGACTCGCTGGCGCAGTCTGAAAGCCTTAAAGACTATGTCGCACAGGTAAAAATACGGGAAACCATATAAACAGGAGGAATTCAGATGAAAACGAAACTTAGCTTCGGATTGGGCTTTGCGGTCCTTCTCCTTCTCTGCGCACTTGTTTTTTACAGCTATATGCCGAAAGGAGAGATGCAGGACGGCTTTTACACCGCACAGATGGCAGACTATTCTCACGGCTGGAAGGAATACCTGTGCATCCTCGTGAAAAACGACACGATCGTATATGCGGAATTCAATGCCAAGGATCCAAGCGGCTACATAAAAGCATGGGACAATGCCTATATGCGCAATATGCTCTCGGCCGGTCCTACCTATCCGAACGAATACACCCGCGGCTATGTATCGCAGCTAATTAACGCACAGAATCCCGATGCAGTCAATGCCATAAGCGGTGCGACCAGCTCCTATAACAATTTTGAAAAACTGTCCACCGCCGTTCTGGAACAGGCAAAAAAAGGGGATTCTTCTATCGTTGTCGTACATTAAATACAGATTGAAATCTCGGCCCTATTATGATAAAAATAAAAGAAACAAACAGAAAAGGGGAAAAAGAATGAAAAAAGGCTCTTTATTCCAGACATTATGTCTTTCGACCGCTATGATCCTAGTTTTCCCCCTGCTCTCTTATGCAGGAGAATGGCAGGAGACCTCCAGTCAAAAGCGCTGGCTAAAAGACGATGGTACACACGCCGTAAGTCAATGGGAATGGATCGATGACGACAATGACGGCTTTGCCAAATGCTACTATTTCGACGCAAATGGCAACCTTCTCACAAATACCACGACGCCCGACAACTATACTGTAGACCACTGGGGCGCCTGGAATGTTGATTATGTCCCGCAGATACGCAGAGTACTCCCGCCCGCCGATCCCTCACAGGGTAGCAAAATGCCCTCCGTTTACATGAACAATAATCACGAGGCACTCCAATCCGTATATCCCGAGGGGGTCAACGTATACGACAGGCAGATTGGCTCCCCTGAGCTAACCGTAGACGGCATTATTGTCGACGGCAACATCTATGCCTATTTCACCGGCCAGGGAACCTGGGAAAAAAGTGTACAATTCTACATGAACGGAACTGTAAGCTGCGAATACTACTTACCTTCCAGAGAAGAATTTGTTGAAAACTGCAGACGGGCGAAAATCGTCTATTCCCACTATCTTGATTGGGAGAAGGAGCAGGTCTGGACCGGCATCGACTTCGGTCGGATCACCTACTACGGCGACGGCAAAGGCGCTTCTTTCTATGACTACGCATATGACACCCGCTACATTTTCGACCTTGACACCTACAAAACTACCGACAGCTGGAACCTAAAGGACTACAAGGTAGACAAAAACTATTCCTACCAGCTCCAAAACTGACAAAAAATGTAGGTTTGTCAAACATATGTTACACCGAGCGCAGATAATCCCTTAATACCTGATTAGGAGTTTTCCACCCCAGAGGACGCATGGGGAAGCTGTTGTAATC
>JAAWAR010000005.1 GCA_022792295.1 Lachnospiraceae bacterium | reverse complement strand
GCCTCATAGCCGTTGGGATACTTCTTGCACACGTTTTTTAACTGAACACTTGCCATATTTCCTCCATTCTGCGCACTCTGTCTGCGCCATTCGTTGATTTTTAATTTGTAACCGTTTGGCCGGCCCAAACCGTTACTCTGCCTTTTCCTACACTGCCGATTCAATCTTTAAGAGCCACCGCATCCCGCAAGCCGGCATCAAAACACCCTTCGCTTCCAACGTTTCGCCGGAAAGCAGATCTTTATAAAGACCCTCCTCATTGATCCAGGCCGTCCTGTTCTCACGGGAAAAATTAAACAGCGCGATCAACGTTTCCGCCTCGTATTCCCTTACCATGCAGAGAACACCCACATCATACGTCTCCCTGGTCGATACCGCCGCCGCGTTTAAAAAGACGCGATGCCCTTTACGGATTTTCAAAAGCTTTTTGATTCCGTCAAAAAGCCGATTCTGCACCGTACCCGCTTCCTTACGCAGTGCCGCATCATCCCACAGGAACTCTCCTCTGTGCACATAACGGGAATCCGCCGCCTTCTTTTCGTCATCCTTGTAGCTGTAGTCGTTTCGCTGCCCGATCTCATCCCCGCTGTAAAACATCGGGATCCCGGACTGGGTCAGCATGTAGCCATGCAGTGTCAGATCCAGACGAACCGAAAGGGAAAGCGCATCCTCATCCTGCCGATTTAGGGCCGCTTCGATTCCGCAGAGGGAGGCAGTCGTCCCGCAGAGCCTTGCGTCTCCAGAGGCCGGGTCGTCGTTATAGAGCTCACCGCGGGCCCAGGAGCCATAATAGTGCCCTGTAAAATAGTCACTCAAAAACCGCTTGTGAGCCGTCTCGTCAATAAGCTTTCCTTTCAGCCACTCGTATTCCAGGCCCCAGCCAATGTCGTCGTGACACCGTAAGTAATTTAAAAACACATATTCTCCTGGCAGCGCATTCACAATCTCCATCTGGCGCTTCAAGAGGGATACATCGCCGGTCGCCACCGTATGCCAGGTCGTGGCCATGGTCGTCACATTGTAAAGCATGTGGCATTCCGGCTTTTCGACAGTCCCAAAATATGGGACCACACGGGCCGGTTCCATGACTACCTCGCCGAGAAGCAGGACTCCGGGGCACGTAATCTCACAAATCATCCGCAGCATACGGACGATATTATGTACCTCCGGCAGGTTTCTGCAGTTGGTTCCCAGGCGTTTCCAGATATAGGGCACCGCATCGATACGGATAATGTCGATGCCCTGGTTCATCAGATTCAGAAGATGATCTACCATCGTGTGAAATACGACCGGATTCCAGTAATTCAGATCCCACTGGTACGGATAAAAGGTAGTCATCACAAATTTTTTCGTTTCCTCCAGCCAGGTAAAGTTCCCCGGCGCCGTCGTGGGGAAGACCTGCGGACAGGTTTCCTCAAATCGGGAGGGAATCTCGTAATCGTCATAAAAGAAATACCGGTCCTGATACTCCTTCTCTCCTACCCTGGCCCGTCTGGCCCACTCGTGCTCGTCGGAGGTATGGTTCATGACGAAATCCAGGCAGATATTGATATCCCGTCTGTGGCATTCCGCCGCTAATTCCGCCAGATCCCCCATCGTCCCAAGAGAGGGCTTTACCTTTGTAAAATCGGATACCGCGTAGCCGCCGTCGTTGTTTGTCTCAGGCGAGTCTAAAAGAGGCATCAGATGAATACAGTTGATTCCGCATTCCTCGATATACCCTAGCTTCTCTTTGACTCCCTTTAAGTTCCCTGCAAAGGCGTCTACATACAGCATCATGCCGGCCATATCGTTTTTCTTGTACCAAAGCGGATTTTCTGCACGTGCCGAATCCAGCTTCTTTAAGGAGGCGCTCCGTTCCTCGAAGCGTGCCCGCAGGATCTCGACAAGCCTCCCGAAATGTTCCTGTCCGCCCTCGTAAAGCTCACAATACAGCCATTTTAATTCTTCATAATGCTTTTTTAATCTGCCTTCGAAAATCGTCTCATCCATGATAATATTTTCTCATTTCCTCCACGAATTCTTCTGAGGGCTCAATGAAGACAAGCTCGCCCTTTGCCTGTATGGTATAGACCTCTGCCCCGGGCCGTCCCGACGTAAAATCCCGGATTCTTTTTCCAGCCGCCTGCGCCCGCCCTCTGACAAACGTCTCAATGTCCGGGCGGTTCACATGATATACGTCCTTGCGCTTCTCCTTTCGGATGATCTTCGAAATATCAAAATCCCCGTTTACATACACATATTCGTATTCATACCGCAGGCTCCGGCCATAAAAGAAGCCGGCTGCTGCGAAGCCAAGCGCCAATGGCCACAGCCCCGCCGCAAAAAATACTACATCAAACAGCAGCACGGCCGCTGCGGAGAGGAAAAGCGCCTTTAAAAGCATCTCCCTCCTGTTTGGAACATACGGAATATACCATTCAAAAACAACGTCTCTCATACTACGCTCCTATATCTTCCTCAGACAAAACTGTACACCCTCGTATTCATCAAGCTCATAAGGCACCGGGAGTCCTGCGTTCATAAGAAGCGATCCCGAATACTGCCCTTTTTGCCCTTCGATCTGATACATGGCCTCCCTGTCCAGTCCTTTAAGCTTTAAGTACCGCTGGGCGTCGTTTCCTTCCCTGTCGGTAAGCACCAGGCTCACGAGGGATTTTTTCTTATCCTTGGAGACATGCTGCCAGGCCGTAAAGTATGGATTCTCATACGGACTCGCCAGCCTGTAATAATCGCCCTCTGCAATCAGTCTGTAATTCTTTTTATAGAATTTGACCTGTTCCCTGCAGACAGCCTTTTCCTTTGCAGACAGCTTCGTCGAATCCAGCTCGTATCCGAGAATTCCGTCCATAGATACGATACCCCTGGTTTTTAACGGTGTATATCTGCCTGTCTGGTGATTCGGACAAACCGATACATGAGACTCGATCGTGTTGATCGGGTAGGCAAACGAAGTGCCGTACTGGATCTTCAGACGGTTCTTCGCATCCGTGTTATCGCTGCACCATATCTGGGGCTGGTAGAAAAGCATCGCCGGGTCAAATCGCCCGCCTCCGCCTGCACAGCCGCAGAAGATGACTTCCGGATGCTTTAAGATTACCTCATCCATCACATAGTACAGGCCCAAAATATATCGGTGCAGCGTCTCCCCCTGGCGGCCCGCGTCAAGGAGCCCCGACCATACATCCGAGATGCTGCGGTTCATGTCCCACTTGACATATTCGATCTTCGCCTCGTGCAGAATCCCGTTGACCGCCTCAATCAGGTAATCGCAGACATCATGCCTTGAAAGATCCAGCACCAGTTGGTTTCTTCCCCGGGTCATCGGGCGGCCCGGTGCCTTTAAGCACCAGTCGGGATGTGCCCGGAACAGCTCACTGTCCTCAGACACCATCTCCGGCTCGATCCAGATCCCAAACTGGAGCCCCAGTGCATGAACCTCCTCGGAGAGGCCCGAAATTCCACGTTTCAGCTTTTTTAGATTGACCTTCCAGTCTCCGAGACCGGAATTGTCGTCATCCCGTTTCCCAAACCAGCCGTCATCGAGCACGAACAGATCCACGCCCATGTCTACGGCCTCCTTCGCGATCCCGAGAAGCTTTTCATCATCGAAGTCGAAATAGGCCGCCTCCCAGCTATTGATCACAACGGGCCTTGGCTTCTTTGCGAACGGGGACCTGCAGAGGTTTTCTCTGTAAACATCGTGATACAGATGGGAAAGCCTTGCAAATCCTTCACCCGAAAACGCAAGCACCGCTTCCGGAGCCTGAAACTCCTCTCCCGGATTCACCAGCCAGGAAAAATCCTGCGGATTGATCCCGGCATTGATGCGAAGCTGTTTGAACTGATCCTTCTCTGCCTCGATCGCAAAATTTCCGCTGTATACGAGCGAATAGCCAAAGCACCGGCCATAGTCCTCTCCCGCTCCCCTGTCGCAGACGATCGCGAAAGGATTGTATTGGTGGGAGGAAGCGCCGCGGCTGCTCCCGACGGAATGGACACCGCTTTGAATCGGAATTCTCGTAAATTCCCGCTCCATCGTGTGCCGCCCGGAAAAGACAATAAAATCATAGTCGGAATCCTTAAAGTCCATCGTAACAGACGCAAGCTTCTCTAACCGGATCGCTTCCCTTCCGTTGTTTATGAACCGCACGGTCCGCGTGACGATATTTTTTTCTTCGAACACACTGTAGAACAGGAGCACGGTTCCGCCGCTCTCTTTGTCCCGCAGCTCGATCTCTAAAGTATCGACCGTATCCTTTGATGCCGCCTTAAGAGACGGCATCCCTTCCAAGCCATACTTTCCTTTATAAATCTTGTAGCCGGAGACCTTTCCCGAGAAAATCTGGCTTCCGTCGCCGTTCACCACCTCGATGCTGGGGATCCGGTAATCCCCCTTCCCGTCCGTAGAATACTCCTGGGCCAGGTAGTCCAGGGAAAATGTCCGGTCATTCCCTGCCTCGTTGGGATTTGGTGAAAAGCCGCGGTCGCAGACCTTGATCAGATAATCCAGATTTTCATCCGGTATCCTCTCTCCATAATATAAATGCAGCAGATTCCCATATCTGCTCACCTTCATCAGATACGATGTGTCTCTTGTTTCCAGTATAAACGTATTGCTGTCTGCATTATATTTGACTGCCATTCTTTCTTTGTTCCTTTGCTTTCTTTGTCGGTAATCGGTTTACTTGCCGCCTGTCATCGCAACGCCCTCGATGAACTGCTTCTGGAAGAACAGATACAAGACGACCATCGGAATCATTGCAAGCAGGGAGCCTGCCATCATCGTCGGGAAGTCTGTGCTGAACTGGCCTCTTAAAGTGGCAAGGCCGGAGGACAGGGTCATCATGTTCAAATCGGTGTTGACGATCAACGGCCACATCAGGTCTCCGTATGCGAAAACTGCCGTAAAGACCGCGAGTGCCGCCATGGACGCCTTCGTAAGCGGCGCCATAACCTTTACAAACGTCTGCCACTGGTTGCAGCCGTCTAAGTACGCTGCCTCAGCGATCTCATTGGGAATCCCCAGATACGCCTGCCGCAAAAAGAAGGTGCCGAACGCACTGACGAGCCCGGGGAATACCAGGCCGAAAATGGAGTTGGTAAGCCCGACCTTTGCAAGCATCTGATACTGCGGTGTGATAAAAATCTGTGACGGCAGCATCATCTGGATCAGGACCAGGGAAAACAGCACATTCTTTCCTTTAAAATTCAGTTTCGCAAACGCATAGCCCGCCATGGACGAGAACAGCACTGCGCACACAACTCTCCAAAAAATCATCAGAATCGTGTTTTTGTAGAGTGCAAAGAATGGCAGCGATGCGGTTGCCTTATCGTAGCTTCCTGACTGCCAGGCAGCCGGCAGAATCGTGGGAGGAACAATCATACTTTCCTCAACCGTCTTAAAGCTTGTAAGGAACATCCATACAAACGGGAAAATCATAATAACGGAGCCGATGATGAAAAACGCATACACGCCGGCAGTCCGAATTTTTCTTGATCTTTCAAGCGATGAATTCATAACAGTCACATCCTCCTTTCCCTATACTTCGTAATTGACCCACTTTTTCTGTCCCCAGAACTGGACAACCGTGACAAGGCCGATTACCGCGACCGTCCAGATTACGACTGCGGAACCAAGTCCTCTGTTTCCGGAAACATACGATTCACGGTAGAACAGATACATAAGCGATTGTGCACTTGTGAGCGCCGGATTCGCTTCCTCGATCATCATATAGATCAAGTCATATACCTTAATGGAAGACATCAGACGCATAATCAGCACAACGAACAACGTAGGGGAAACCATCGGCAGCGTAATATGGAAAAACTGCTGGATCTTTGTCGCCCCGTCAAGGCTTGCCGCCTCATAATAGGATTTTGAAATATTCTGAAGACCCGAGAGCAGAAGCACTGCATCATAGCCGATCGCAGACCAGATTGCAACGATCGCACACGTAATCATGACGATGTTCGGATCGGTAATCCAGTTGATTTTATGTGCCAGCAGCGTATTGATGATGCCGTATTCGGTATTGAAAATCCACTTCCAAACCATCGCAACCGCCGCCGGAGCCACGACCATCGGCAGGAAAAAGACCGCGCGGAAAAAGGTTCTTCCTTTGATCTTCGTGTTCAGCATCACGGCTACCACCAAAGCCAGAAGAATACCGACCGGAACCGTAAGAATACAGAAGTAAAACGTATTCCAGTTCGCTCTCCAGAACTCGGCACTCGCAAACATCTGCACGAAGTTTTCAACACCGCGCAGTTCATAGAGTCCGAAGGGCCTGGTCTTGGAAAAACTCAGTTTGATCGTATCAAGAAACGGATAAATATTTAAAACCAGCAGGCCGATCACCGTCGGAGCGACCATCAGGTACGCCCAAATGCTCTCGGACCGTGCAAGCTTACCGGATTTTGCATTGCCAGCCATGCTTTTCCTCCCTCCTTAATCGTCTTCGGCCGCCTTATTGATGGCATCCTGGAAAATCCGCATGCCCTCATCAAAGGTAATCTGGCCGGAATAAATTTTTAACAGGTTTTCCGATACCTGGGTTTTCCAGGTCGGGCGGTACTTATTGTTAACCGACTGTACACTGTATTCGAACATATCGGTAAAGCAGCTTACGTTCAATTTATAGTCGAACTGGTCAAATACCTTCACCCAGGTATCCTCTAGGCCAATGTAGGCCGGGATTGCCGCACCGGACATGCCCTGAATCCGCTGCCCCTCCTCAGAGCCGAAGAACCGCAGGACATCCTTTACGAGTTCTAAGTTTTTGCCGGTCGCAGAGGTTGAATAGCAAAGACCGTTGGAGATCGTTGCACGGCCGTCTCCGGCTGCGGGATTCGGGCATTTCGGCAGGACTGCCACATCCCATTTGCCCATCATGTTCGGGTAATTTTGTATCTCTGAAAGGATATTCCAGTTTCCCTCTAAGAACATCGCTCCCTGCTCGGAGAAAAACGCTGTTCCCGGTGAAGTCTCTGCAAAATAATTCTGGTTCGGGCACCAGTCATTTTTCTGCAGGTCAATGTAAAAGCGCATGGCATCAATGGTTGCAGGCTCATCGAAGCCGCCGGTGATCTTGTCATCCTTCAGAATATGGCCGCCGTTCTGATAGACGAAATTCCAGTAGCCAAGCTGGTCGTCACCATAAGCCATATACCCGTATTTTCCGGTAGCCGCATAAATCTTTGCCGAAGCGTCACAGAGGTCATCCCATGTCCAGTTTTCATCCGGATAGGCGACGTTTGCCGCATCAAACATCTCTTTGTTATAGACCAGGCCAACCGTATCCTTATCCTTTGGTACGCCGTAGTATCTCCCGTCACTTCCCTGGATATTCGACAGGGATACCTCGGAATAATTCTTCTGGTAGAACTCCGGATCCTCCGCATCGTAGAGATCGGTCAGATCGGCAATTTTCCCATAATCCGCATACTTTAAAATCTCGTTCGTATGCATCCAGAAAATATCCGGCATCTGGTTGGAGATCGCCGTAGCCTCTAACTTTGTCCAGTACTCATTCCAGCTTGTCACCTGTACCTCGATCACCACATCCGGATGCTTTGCCGTATAGGCGTCACAAACTGCCTGCATTCCGTCTCTCTGATTGACATCCCAGATCTGGAACGTCAGATGGGTCTTTCCGTCAGCAGAGCCCTT
>JAAWAR010000004.1 GCA_022792295.1 Lachnospiraceae bacterium | reverse complement strand
GCAAAAGCAGCTCTCCGCGCTTTTGGCCGTTGAAAACGCCGTTCTCTACGACCTCCGCTCCCGTAAGCCAGACGGTTTTGATGCCTTCCCCACGTTTTGCAAAGTCCGTGAAGGTTGCTCGGTCCGTGACCGTATCCGGGTCAAAAAGGACGAGATCGGCATCCATACCGGGACGTATGGTTCCTTTGCCGGAGAGATGGTAGACAGATGCCGGAAGCGAGGTCATTCGCCGGATGGCTTCCTCGAGCGTCAAAACCTTCCGTTCTCTTACATAGCGGCCGAGAACGCGCGTAAAGGAGCCGAAGGCCCTCGGATGTGTACCGGAGCAGCCTTTGTAATAGAGGCCGTCTGAGCCGATCATGGTGCGGTCCCAGCGCATGACCCGATCTATATCGTCCTCCTGCATGCACAGATAGATCCCGCCGGTGCCAAGCCGGTCATCGTAAAGCACATCCATTACCAGCTCGCAGGGGTCGGTCTCCAGCTCCTTTGCAACCTCACAGACCATGCGGCCCGTATATTCGGGATGCCGGAAAGAAGCCCCGAACATGGTGGTTTCAAACCGTTCGGCGGGCGTCATTCCCATGAGTATGGCTTTGCGCATGGCGGGCCGCTCCTCTTTGGAAGCGATTCTTCGGAGCAGCTCGGCTTCTCCAAGGGCATGCATACTTTGTGGGATCCGCGATTTGAGACCGGTAGAGGAAGCAGCGTAAGGGTACACATCACAGAAAACCTGGCAGCCGGAGGCATTGGCGGCATCCATAAGCGGGATCGTCTGTGCAGTCTTCCCCCAATTTGGCGCATGAATTGCCTTGTGGTGGGAGATGACGAGGGCAGAGCCGCTTGTACGCGCGACGGCGATCATTTCCTCGTCGGATTCGAGGAGCCTGTTTCCCTCATCGCGGACATGGGAGGAGGTGAGCCCGCAAAAGCGTGCGGCAACGGAGGAGAGAGCGCACATTTCCGTGATATCCGCATAGGCTCCGGGCGGATACTGGAGGCCGTAGGAGATTCCGGCAGCCCCGGCCTCCATACAGGTACGGAGGATTCCCTGCATACGGGAAAGCTCTCCCTGTGTGGGCTTTCGGTTCTCCATGCCCATGACGGCGGCGCGCAGGGTTCCGTGTCCGACGAAAAGCACAAGATTGGTCCCCAGGGGGCGTTCCAGGGCAGAGAGATACGTTTCATAGGAAAAGCGCTGTCCGGCAGTGTTTCCGAAATCATACGGGACAACGGTCCGGGCGATCTCAAGCGCGCTTTCCGTGTGTTCTTTCGAAAAGGGAGCGGCAGAAATCCCGCACATACCGGCTATCTGGGTCGTGACGCCCTGCTCAAGCTCCTGGAAGAACGTATCGTCAAGCTCCAGCATCATGTCACCGTGGCTGTGGGAGTCAATAAAGCCCGGAGCGAGGGTAAGCCCACCTGCATCCGTCTCCCGGGCGTCTGTCTGGGGGAGCTTTCCGACGGCGGCGATTTTCCCTCCCCGGATGGCGACGTCTGCCGGGAAGGCGGGCACCCCGGTTCCGTCGATTACATTGGCATTTCGAATCACAAGATCAAGCATGGCAATCCTCCTCGCAAAAAACAGATAGAAGAAGCAGCCTGCCGACGGATTTTTTACATCGGCAGGCTGCAGATTTATGGGAATTTTTATAAGAGAGAGCCGTAGCCCGGTCCCATCGGAAGCCCGATCATCATCCAGGCAACCAGGAACACGATCCAAATCAGGCCGCAGAGCAGAGTATACGGAAGCTGGTAGGCAATTACCGTACCGGTCTTTGCACGCGGCTCATACTGCTGCGCATAGCCTAAAAGGATTGCCAGGTATGCAAGACAAGGCGTGATGTTGTTGGTCAGACCGTCGCCCATGCGGTAAGCAACCTGAACGACTGCCGGATTGATGCCGGCGATCATGAACATCGGGACAAAGATAGAAGCCATTAACGCCCACTTGCCGTTTGCGGAGCCCATGAACAGATTGATAAAGCCGACAATAACAACAAACAGAGCCATGAGGAGCGGAGCCGGAAGCCCAAGTCCGTTTAACCACTCGCCGCAGACGACTGCGATTACGGTCGCCATCTTGCTGGCGCCGAAGATCGAAATAAACTGTGAGGCAAAGAAGCAGATCAGGAAGAAGCTTGCAAGCGTTCCCAGTTCTTTTTGCATCATCGGGATCGTGTCGCCGAATTTCTTGATCGTGCCGGCAACCTTTCCGTATAAATAACCGGATACGAAGAAAAGCGCACAGATAATGGTCGGGATACACTTAAAGAGGTATCCGGTCATGACAGTGCCTCCCTCGGGAGCCGCAAAGGGAAGGCCCGGCAGGCAGAGAATTGCGCAGACGGCAAGCACACCGACGATACCGATGAGTCCGTAGCGCAGCGCCTTCTTCTCGTCCGCAGTCAGCGGAACGTATTCTTCGTCGGACTTGATCCCGGAGGTTCCGAGATTTTCCTTGCGAAGACGCGGTTCAACAAACTTTAAACTGACCAGCGCGCAGGCAAAAGTCATGACAAACGAAGATGCAAACATGAAATACCAGCCCATAACCGGGTTTGCAACATAGCTTGGATCCAAAGTCTGCGCAGAGGCTTCCGTGAGAGCCGCCAACGAGGCATCCGCAGAACCCGGAAGAATATTGGCGCCGAAACCGACGGCAACGGAGCCGTAGGCGAGGAACATACCATCCAGCGGGTTTCTGTTTGTGGTGACATATAGCATTGCGACGAGCGGAGGGAATACGATGAAGGCCGCATCGCCGGCTAAGTTTGCGATTACGCCGATAAAGGCGACAACCAGGGCCATCTTCCATTCACTTTTTGTGGCGCCTGCACTCTTTAAGAGAGCGTTTAACATACCGCTGTGAGTGGCGACCGCCATACCAAGGGTACAGATCGGAACCGTGATCATGGGCGCGAAGGTCATCCAGGTATTTCCCATGTTTTTCAGGAAATCGGCCCATGCGGAGCTGGTCATCATGCTGACGACTGTGACGGTCTCGCCGTTGGTCGGGTTAATAACGGAAACGCCCATTGATCCGAAAATCCAGGATGCGAGCATAGCGACCACCCAAAGCCAGATAAACAGATAGACCGGATGAGGAACCTTGTTGCCAATCCGTTCGATTGTGCCAAGAAATCCTTTCGAACCGGATTCATTCGTTAACTCTTGTTTTGCCATAATTTTCTCCTTTTTTAGTATTTCAACATGCTGCAGATCGTAAGTTTTTTACGCACCATCTCCTTTCCGGTCTGGTTATTTAGATGACCGGTCCCAGGCAGAAGATGTCCATGGAGCCGAAATAGCCGAGCGCCTCATTCTTCGTCATCCGGCCCGAGAGTACCTGCAGAAGAAGTGCAAAGGCTTCTTCGCCGACCTCCTCGATGCTCTTTTCTCCGGTAATGATCCGGCCGGCATTCAGATCCATATCGTACTGCATCTTCTCGAAGGTGTTTGGATTCCCGCAGATTTTGATGACCGGCATGGACGGAAAGCCCTGAGGCGCCCCGCGTCCGGTGGAAAACATCATGGCCTGCGCGCCGGTACAGGCCATGCCGGTGAGAATCTCCGGCTCGCGGCCTGGGGCGTCCTTGATCCAAAGCCCTTTTTTATCGTCAATCCGGTCACAGTATTCGAGAACCCCCTGAATCGGACGGTGCCCGGATTTTACGATCGCACCGAGACTTTTTTCCTCAATGCTGGATAAACCGCCGGCTATGTTGCCAGGAGTTGGCTGTCCGCCGCGCATATCCTCGCCGATTGATTTGGCGCGCGCTTCCATACGGTTTACGATCTCGTAGATCTTCTGACCGACCGGGCCATCCGCGCCGCCTGCCGCCCGGTTTGCGAGAATATGTTCGCCTCCTAAAAATTCGGTCGTTTCACCAAAAATAACGGTTCCGCCCAGATCTACGAGCTTATCGGCCACGTAGCCGATGACGGCATTGGAGGCTAAGCCGGAGGTGGAGTCGGAGGCGCCGCACTTGATTGACATGATGATTTCGGAAGCGTCGGCCGTCTCTCTCTGGAATCCGGAGATTTCCATGGCCAGCCGCTGAGCGGCGTCGATCCCGGCCTGAATGGCGCGGGAGGTTCCGCCGAGCTCCTGGATGCGGATGATTTCTACAGGCTTTCCTGTGGTGCTGATCTCCTCAAAAATGCGCGCATGGTCCGTTCCCTCGCAGCCAAGGCTCACGAGCAGGACTGCACCGACGTTTGCGCTTTGTCCGAGATTGGACAGCGTGTCGGTAACGCGCTTTAAATCGGTCGGAAGCTGGCAGCAGCCCTGATGGTGAAAATAGCCGATGGTTCCCTGTACCTGCCTTGAGATGGCCTGAGCGACATCGTTTGCACAGATGACGGTCGGAATCACGGCCACGAGATTTCGGGCTCCGATTTTGCCATTCGGACGGCGGTAGCCCTGAAATGTATACTGCATAAAGTTCCTCCTTATAGATCGCCTCTGCCGCGGCGTGCCTTTAAATTGTGGACATGTACATAATCGCCCTTTTTAATCGCGGCGCTTGCCGTTCCGATGCACTCACCGTATTTCATGATCAGATCGCCCTCGCTTAGATCGCAGAGCGCAAGCTTATGCCCGTAGGGAATGGCAGCCTTAAGAGGGATACGCTCGGAGTGCCCTCGTTTGTCGCGCACCTCCACGACCATTCCTTTCTCAAGATTCTCGGCAAAGATGGTTGCCACGTTGTCAAGATCATCAATTTTCAAAGCCAGTTTCAATTCCATAAGCATTCTCCTTATTCCTTTACGGCGAGGACCGCGACTCCGTCCGGGATGACCACGACCCTGGCGTCTTCTCCCATGATTTCATGAGCCATACGAAGTGCCTCGTCGGGAGAGGAGGCCGGCAGAAGGTTTGCCCTGCGGACAAGTGCATGATCCAGATAGGTGGTGACTAAAATGATCGTATATTTTTTCAGGATACGGGAATAGATCTGTGCGCACCACTGTTCCGGAATCGTTTCCTTTGGCGGAATTTTTGATAAATAGGCATCAATCTCGTCAACGCTTCCCTTAACGATCAGCTTTTCAAAATGAGTCCCGCCCATGCCGTCTGCACAGGAAGCGCACATGATGATCACGCCTCCCTCCTTACAGCAGGCAGCGGCGGTGGCGACCGCCTTCGGGCTCTGATAGAGGTTCTGGTCGAGAGGGTAGCCTCCGTTTGAGGTAATGACAATGTCTCCCAAAATGCTCGGGCACTGGGCAAGTCTTTGCACAAAGGAGACCCCCTCCTCGTGGGCTTTCTCCACATCCCCGGCAAATGCGGCAATTACCTCTTTTTTTGCGTTTAACGCGACATTCAGAATAAACTGTACATGTACGGCGCGGGCCGCGCAGACCATGTCCTCATGGATCGGATTGCCCTCCAGCACGCCGGCCTGTGCAAACGGACTTGCAATCGCCGGGTAGGAGTGGTTTTCGTTGACCGTGGCCGCATTGCAGATTCCCGGGAGAATGCTCTTTCTTCCGCCCGAAAAGCCTGCGAAAAAGTGAGGCTCGATGAAACCTTCCGTGACCAAAAGATCACACGTTAAGGCCAGGCGGTTGACCCAGAGCTCGGCGCCGGAGGGCAGCGTGCGGACAAAATCAAAGTCCCCGTCACAAAACGCATCGTTGACGGCGATTGTCTCGTGATCGACGATCGCATCCCCGAACATTTGCCGCTGTTCCGCGGGAGTTGTTTTGCGGTGCAGCCCGGTAGCGATTAAAATCGTAATCTTTGCATCCGGATTCCCTTGGCGGATTTCTTCCAGAAGGAGCGGAAGCGTCAGTCTGCTCGGAACGGCCCGCGTGTGGTCGCTGGTGACGATCACCACGTTTTTTTTGCCTTTGGCAAGCGCAGAAAGCCTAGGTGTGCCGGACGGATTTGCCAGAGCTTCACGCACGAGTGCTTCCGGCGTTTTTTCGGGCTGATAGGCATCGGTCCTTGCATAGATGACCGCCTCTAACTGCTTCTCGTCCACATGAAGCGGCAGAGAGCCGGTATAATAAGGAATTTGAATCGTTTTCATAAGAAACACTCCTGTTTAACGGCTGTGTTTTTCCAGATACCGGTACGCGACGGACGCGTGCATGGCGCAGGCAACGGCCAGAGCCTCCTCCTCAATGTCAAAGCTTGAGGAATGAAGCGGTTTGTCGATGCCCTTTTCGGGATTGCCGGTTCCCATCCAGTAGAAGGCGCCTTCTCTCGCCTCCGTGAAGTAGGCGAAGGATTCACAGCCAAGGCTTCCGTGCGGCAGGGTAAGGATATGGTCTCCTCCCACGATGTCCCGGGCAGTCTGACATACATGCTCGGTCATGGCCTTGTCGCAGATTAAGGCCGGATGGCTCTTAAAGCGCTCCAGCTCGTAGCTTCCGCCGAAGGTCATCGTGATGCCCTTTAAGATCTCGTCGATCCGGCGGTTTAAAAGCTCGCGGGTCGCGGGATTTAACGTGCGGCAGATGCCGTTTAACTCCACCTCATCGCAGATGATGTTTCTGGCTGTGCCGCCTTTGATCTGGCCGAAGGTGATAATGGCATGCTCGAAAGTATCCTTTTCGCGCGCCATCATGGTTTGGAGTGCCGTCAAAAAGTGCGCTGCGATCATGATGGCGTCGATGCCAAGATGCGGGGAAGCCCCGTGCGCGCTCCGTCCCTTAATGCGGATGATCAAACGGTCAGAGGCGGCCATCATCTCTCCGCCGCAGACGGCGATCGTTCCGACCGGATACGCGTTTTCGACATGAATGCCGAAGATCGCATCGACATGGGGATTTTCGAGAACGCCGTTGGGAACCATAAAGCGTCCGCCTCCGATGTCTTCCTCGGCCGGCTCAAAAATGAATTTGACGTTTCCCTTAAGCGCATCCTTGTGGCGGGCAAGCAGGATAGCCGCGCCCATTAAAGAAGCGGTATGGGCATCATGGCCGCATGCATGCATCACGCCGTCGTTTACGGATTTATAAGACGGATTGGTTACTTCCTGCAGACGGAGTGCATCCATATCCGCCCGGAGCGCAACGGTAGGCCCCTTTGCGCTGCCCTTTAAAAGGCCGACTACACTGGGAAGTTCGCCCGCATAATCGCGTTTTACCTCCATACCAAGCGATTCCAAGTGCTTTGCCACGATGTCGGCAGTCCTGAATTCTTCCTTGCTGGGCTCCGGATGCGTATGGAAATCGCGGCGGAATCCGACGACCTGTTCTAAAATTTCCTGGGCTTCTTTTTTGAAATCAATCATTTGCGTATCCTCCTGGGTTTTACTGATAGGGTGTTAACGCCTTTTTCAGGCGTGCAAGGCCATATTCAATATAGCGGGTCGGACAGGCCAGATTCCAGCGCTCAAAGCCTTCGCCCTGTTCACCGAATATATAGCCGTCGTCAAAAAACAGATTCGCTTCCTCTTTTAACAGATTCGCAAGTTTTTTACAGTCGATTCCGAATTCTCTGAAATCCATCCAGAGCAGATAGGTCCCTTCCATGGGAATCAGACGGATTTTTGGAAGCTCTTTCCTGCAAAAATCACAAATTGTCTGATAGTTTTTGTAAATAACGGCAAGCATTTCATCGCACCAGGCGTCTCCCTGCCTGTAAGCCAGCCTGGTCGCCTCATAGCCGAGAATATTGCATTTGGGATTGATCTCCGTGGTTTTCTGGTGCTTCATAAAAGCATTCCGTACGGTCTCATTTTTTATGATGACGGCGGAGGTCTGAAAGCCTGCCAGATTAAAGGTCTTGCTGGCGGCCGTGCAGGTCATGCTGTAATCCGCATAGCTCTCCTTGATGGAGGCGAAGGGGATGTGCGTAAAGCCGGGCATGATGATGTCCCCGTGGATCTCATCCGAGCAGACAAACACCTGATATTTAATACACAGATCTCCAAGCGTTTCCAGCTCTTTGCGGGTAAAGACGCGGCTGGTCGGATTCTGCGGATTGCAGAGGATAAAAAGCTTTGTCTTAGGGTCGGCTGCCTTTTTCTCGAAATCTGCGAAGTCGATCTCATAGCGCTCGTCAGTCAAAACGAGCGGGCAGTCCACGAGCCTGCGGCCGTTTGCGGTCACGGCATTATACATGGGATAATAGGTGGGTGTGAGAAGGAGAACACCGTCTCCCGGCTCGGTCAAAACCTGCACGGCGTTATGAAAAGCGTTTACAACGCCCGGTGTGCTGAGAATCCATTCCGGTCGAATATCCCAGTTATGCCGCTTCTTCTGCCAGCCGCAGACTGCATCAAGATACGCCTCAGTGGGATTGGCATAGCCCGGGACATATGTATCTATATAGGCTTTGAGTCCCTCCCGGATCTCCGGGGCAATCATAAATTCCATGTCCGCGACCGAAAAGGGAATTACCTCCTCAGGCCGGTGGAGCGTATACTGCTTCATCTCGTTCCATTTTCCCGAACCGACATCGCGGCGAGCGGAGCAGTCTGTAAAATTGTACTTCATCAAAAGCCCTCCTTATATAGTTCGAATAATGAATGGTTAGATAATCTAACTATTATTATAATCAGGGTACTTCTTATTGTCAATATAAAAACAAATCCTTAAAATCCCCAAATCCGGGTTGACTTGTGCGGGAATTGGTATTAGTCTAGGATATGTGAGCCTTTATTTAAAGAAAAGAGGGAAAGGCAATGGCAATCTGTAATCCATGGGAGCAGGATTCCTTGGCAGGGGCAAAGCGTTACAGCGACGAGCAGCTTGCGGAGTTCGGCAATATTCTCTCCATGAACAAAATTCTGATGTTGGAATTCTCAAACCGCCAAAGGGCGGAAGGAGCCGCGGTCCGGCTCAGTGAATATGAAGCACATATCCTGCTTTTAATCCGGCAAAATCCGGGAATCACCTCCGTCTGTCTTGCAAAAAAGATCAGCCGCACCAAGAGTACGATTTCTTCTCTGATCTATAAATTCTGTACGGCCGGCTATGTGATAAAGGAAGTAAACCCGAAAAACCGGCGGGAACACTGTCTGACATTGACATCTTTCGGCGAGCAGATTTGTGCGGACCACCAGAGGCGGGACGCGCAGTTTATGCGGATCACGCTTGAAAAGCTGTTTGAATACTGCACGCCTGAGGAGTTTGAAACCTTTATTCGCGTTACTCAGATCCGGAACCAGATCTTTTCCAACGAACCGCCCGAACGCGGTATGGACAGAGTGTGGGGCTGCTAGTGCACGGCTATGCCGAAAGGGCATACGATCATCGGTCAACGGTGCTGTATGCCGGCGGCATACGCTTAGTGCGGACCGCAGGGAAGCGGAGACCGCCGCCTCTCCGTTTTCCTTTGCCCTGCCGATGAAAATTGATTCTGCAGAGTTTTACCCGAATCCGGCGCAGACGGTATATTAGAGGTAGACTCTGGCGGTTCGTTCGGTTATGTGGGTGAACATGGCAAGCCGGGTTTCGCCCATCAAATGTCCGATCTCAAGGCCTGAAATCCGATTCCCTTTTCCATCCTCTCCAAAAAGTGTTACCTCATCTCCGATTTTGCAATCAACTCCTGTTACATCAAGAAAGCTCATATCCAGGCAGGTTCCAACGAACGGGCACCGGACTCCGTTCACCAGCGCGGGCGCGCCCTGAACGGCAAAGCTGCGCAAATATCCGTCCCCATAGCCGACACCGATCACAGCCGCCCTGGCAGGCCGTTCGGGCATGAAGGAGCGGCCGTAGCCGACGCTTTCTCCCGGCAGAATTTCCTGCAGATTAAGGATCCAGGTCTTCCAGCTCGCAGATTCCTCCACACCGATGGGATTCCAGTCGTCCTGGACGGAGGAATACCCGAGATAGAGGCTGCCTGTGCGGACATGTGTGCAGACCTTATGTGCCTCCTTCAGCCAGAGAGTGGCCCCGGTATTGCAGCAGTGGATATAGCGCGGCGAGATGCCGAAATGCTTGATTTGATCGAGCCCTGTCAAAAAACGCGAAAACTGTTCTCTTGTAAAAGCGTTTCCGGCACCGCCTCCGGCTTGGTCAGCCGTTGCAAAATGGGTAAAAACGCCGTCAATCCGGATATTTCCCAGTTCTTTTACCGCTAGAAGAAGGTGCTCCAGTTCC
This sequence comes from Lachnospiraceae bacterium, assembly GCA_022792295.1. Lineage (GTDB taxonomy): Bacteria > Bacillota > Clostridia > Lachnospirales > Lachnospiraceae > CANQGL01. The sequence continues at coordinate 11,576 of JAAWAR010000004.1, read as the reverse complement.
TGACCCGGCCGCACACCGATGCGGTTTAAGCCGGTTTCAATCTTCAGATGCGCCTTTATGGACGAGAGCCCCTGCCTTTTTGCCTCGCTGCTTAAAAGCTTTGCATCCTCTGCCCGAAAAAGAGGAATCTGAAAGCCGCCGGCTACGGCGGTGGGAATTGAGAAGGGCATGACCGGGCCGAGGATCAAAATTTCCGGTTCCGAGCATCCGGAATTTCGAATCTGGCAGGCCTCGAATATGCGTGCGACCGCCAGCATGCGGATTTTGCAATGGTGCACCAAATATTTGGCGATAGCGACTGTCCCGAAGCCGTACGCATTGCTTTTGACGACGGGAAGAACGTCAAGTCCTCCGGTATAGCGCCGGATTTTATCTATGTTTTTCTGTATTCGGTCCAAATGAATTTCCATTCGGCTGTTGTAGCAATTCAAATCCATGCAATCCACGGGAGGCTTCCTTTCTGGGTGCTTTGGGAACGGGTGTCTTCATGTATCTATATAGCAAAAAGTGTGCCAACTATATTTTCCTTTCTTTTCGTAGATTTAGTCATGTTTTTGCGCATTTGTGCACAATTTGCACATTTATCTGCACATTTTGCAAGCTTTTTGTGCACAGGAGCAATCCGATGAGGGCTGATACGAATATTGAAAATGCAGAACAGGAGAAGTACATGACAGGATGCATATCCATGAGGAGTATCGGAAAAGAGGCAGCAAAGAAGGCAGAGGCGGCATGCCCGATCGGCCATGCTGTCTCTGCCTTTTTATGTCGGTCATTCCACAGATTACAGAAGCTCTGCAAAGCTCTGCAGCCTGGTTCTGGCCTGCTCGTAGCTGGTATTTAACGGATCGACTTCGAGCGTCATGCACGGATAGCCGGCGTCTCTTAGATCCTGCTCCAGATACGGCAGATCGTACTCCTCCGGATCACAGAATTTCATCAGGCAGTTGATCACACCGTTGGCGCCTGTTTCCTTGCAAAGCTTCGCTAACATTGCGCCGCGCGGCTTTCCGAGCTCGTGAATCAAGCTGCAGCCGCTCCGGTTTTTCCACTGCAGGGCCAGGCGTTTGAGTCCGCCTCCGCCCGTAAGAGGGGTATCAGTCCGATACTGGCGGCTCTCGTGCGCCAGATCGTCTCCGACGACTGCGATTTCGTTTTCGCTTAAGATGGAGAGCAGCTCATCCGGCTCGCAGGTAATGCCGGTAAGGATCACCCGCTTGCCTTTAAAGTCATATTCGGGCAGCTCATTTAAGCCGGAAATCAGCTCGCGCATAATGGCCAGGTGCTCACTCTTTTCGTAGAAATGGGCACTTTTCATGATGCTATGTCGGACGACGGGCGTAATCACGTCGAGATGCCTGTTCGCCACGGCAGCAAATTCCCGCATCACGGCGTTGTGTGCGTTGTAAAGCTCGATCGTCTCACAGAGCAGCCGTTCCTTCATCATCTGCCCGGTAGACGTCGCAAGGACTACCAGCACCTGTTCGAACTCACTGATTAGATAATCAATGCTGGCGGATGATTCCCGGTTCTGCGGGTAGACGATAGGGACCATCTGGATCTGTGAAACGCCGAAGCGCCAGTTCTGCGTCATGCAGCGCAGCGTATCACACATGGCCGGGATGAGGACGGCGGACATCCCCTCATACGTCCCGTTCAGTCCGAATTCCATATTGGCCTGCATAATCGGGCAGGCGAAGGCGGGAAGATAACTTTTGGCAAGCTTTAGTTCCGTCTGCCCGCCCCAGAGCCCCATAGGAATCATGCCGGAGGCATGCACCAGCTCAGCCGGCGCATAGGGGGCAAAGCATCCCACTACTTTTTTGCCCTGTGCCAGATATTTGTCCATCTGTGCCCGGGGATTTTTGCAGGCGGCCTCCAAAAGCGCCAGACTTTTCTTAAAATCAGCCATTTGCCTGCGCCTCCTTTCTCTGTTTCATGACCTCTGCGAGGCCCTGAATTCTTGTCTCGAACTGTGCTTCACTGTAGTTTCTGTAATCCGCCTGATCTCCGTCAAAGGAGGTGAAGGGGACACCGGCAAGCTCGGAGAGCTGCCTCTGGATCTCCATCATCTGGCAGTCCATGACCTTGCAGCTCCGGTTTACATGGTAGATAGTTCCTTCACAGCCAAAACGTTTTAACGCTTCCAGCCTCCGGTCCAGCATAGTCGTTGCATTATCGCCGTTTGTTGAGGCAAAGCAGTAGGCTCTTGCCATGCCGTCCAAATCGTCGTACTCGATCGCCCAGGCTTTTCCGTAGCTGGATGCCACCATATTGATGCCGTATTTTTTGAGGGTCCGCAAGTTGTGGCTTAAATAGGGCCAGCAGGCGATTCCGTCCCAGGAAATCCGGAACTGCTCCTCGACCGGGAACGTGGAGGTTCCGTCCTTGATATGCTGCTCGATCTCCTCATTGAGCTGTGTGAGGATCGCCGTGGACGACTTCTTCCCGCGGTTGCATACCATGGCGGACATATAATTGAAAAGCTCAAAGCCGCTTAAGGGCGAGGGCTTTTTCTCAAGCAGATTATTGGCCCGCTCCCAGAGATAGCTGTTTTTCTGGCTGATCTCCATCACCTCTTTAAAACGTGCCTCATCCCAGGATTTTCCGGTAAATGCGCAGAGATCTTTAATTAGCTGGTCGATCTGGGCGCGCACATAGCGGACACGAGTCTCTGTCACATAGTCGTAGGGATTGTAGCAGGTATCAATGAAGAAGATCGGGATGTTCATCTGCCTCGCCAGGTTTTCATACCATTTGGTGAGCTGGTTGCAGATATTGTTGGTCAGCAGCAAAAAATCCGGTTTTACCATTTTTCCGCCGTCCGGAAGCTCGACTTCACTTTCCCCGTTTAAAACGGAAGCGTATGCCAGATTGACCTTTGCATAGGCGCACAGATCATTCGAATAGCCCAGCGGGCCTTCGCATTCCTGCAAAAACGGGTCGGCCTGATGTCTGGCGGCGATCCCGGCCGAATGGTTTTCGGGGTAGAGGATATTGAGCCCGAGTGTTTCCGCGATCTCCTGCGGGAAGATCGAAGCGGACCAGCCTACCTTTTCGCCGTTTTCCTTGGCAAGCCGCGCATTTTCAAACAGGGCGGCTGTCTGTTCGCCGAGCATCAGCATGCTTTTTGGCTTCGGCCGCTTGGGTTTTGCCGGAGCGGCCTGGTTTTCTGTATGTACTGTCTCACTCATGTGTTTGATCTCCTTTCCCTTCCGGGCTGTTTGTCAGCGGATCTCCTTCGCCTCATACATGGCCGCAATTTTTTCGTCGCCGTAGCCGAGCTCCTTTAAGACTGCTGCCGTATCGCAGCCGACAGTGCCAGACTCTTTGCAGGGGATCGTGGCAGGATTGATGGAACCGAAATGGACCGGGCCGTTGGTGAACACGGTCTTCGTTCCGTCGGAATATTCATGGAAGTAGGTATAATGGTTGGCCTGTACCTGCGGGTCGTAGGGAACCTCCTTAAAGTGGCGGACGACCTCGTGAGGCAGGTCGTGTTCGTTTAGGATGTCGTGCCAGTAGGAGATAGGCTGTTCGATAAAGACACCGTCCAGGATTTTTGTCAGCTCGCTTTTGTTCTTATAGTAGGCATCCTGCGTGGAAAAACGCGGATCCTCGGCAAGCTCGGGCCGGCCGATGGCCTGGCAGAATTCCGGGAAGCGGCGGTAGTCCACAACGGCCAGATACAGCCATTCACCATCTTTTCCCTGGTAGGTGTTGCTGCCTGCGTGGGCGCAGTTGTAGCGGTCACGGGGATATTCTCTGCCGTTAAAGCCGTTTAACAGCCCGCAGGTTAAGACGAAGGTGCCGGCCTGTAAAAGCGATACGTCCACCTTGTCACCCTGTCCGGTTTTGCTTTTCTTAAAGAGCGCTGCCGCAATGCCGCCGGCCAATGCCATGGCCACGCTGTGATCGCCAAAGCCTGCGATCGCCATGACCGGCGGGCCGCCGGCCGGGGCCAGATCCCCCAAAAGGCCGGTCCGTGCACAGAAGGCGGTATAGTCATAGCCGGGCCGGTTTTTCTCCTCTCCCTCGCTGCCATAGCCTAAGACCGAGGCATGGACAAGGCCGGGAAGCGCGGATTTTAGCTGTTCATAGGTTAAGCCCATCTGCTCGAGTGCCTGGAGCCTGTAGTTGGTCAGAAATACGTCTGCCTTGGCAAGGAGCGCCTTCATGGCCCCCATCCCTTCTTTTGTACGAAGATTGAGCGCCACAAAACGTTTATTGATATTCTGCATGTCAAAATTGGGATTGGCTGCCTCGGTGCAGGGGGAGAGGGAGGTCCCGTACTGGAGCCGCCACGGGTCTCCGTTCATGGACTCCACCTTGATTACGTCGGCTCCCCACTCGGCCAGGATTCTGGCTGTCATGGGCCCTGCAAGCATCGTGGAAAGTTCCACGACCTTTATACCTTCCAATGGTTTCATAAATTGTTCCTCCTCTTTCCTCAATCATGAGGGGCAAAAAAACGTTTAATGCCCCGTAAAATTTGCTTCCCGCTTTTCTAAAAAGGCAGCGGTTCCTTCCTTCCGGTCATCCGTGCCGAAGGCGACCGTCTGTGCGATCCGCTCAAAGAGAAGCCCTGTGTTCATATCCGTATCCAGGCCTACGTTGATGGCCATCTTTGCCATAGAAACGGCGACCGGCCCTTTCTTCATGATTTTTTTTGCCATTTCATGGGCGGCGGCCATGAGGTCCTCCCTTGTGTCTGCGGTCACCTGATTGACGAGCCCCATGGACAGGGCTTCCTCGGCGGAGAGGATTCTGCCGGTATAAATGAGCTCCTTTGCGCGGCCCACGCCGATTAAGCGTGCCAGCCTTTGCGTGCCGCCGGCGCCCGGGATGATGGAAAGGCCGGTCTCGGGCTGGCCGAATTTGGAGCGTTTGGTCGCGATCCGGATGTCACACGCCATCGCCAGCTCGCAGCCTCCTCCCAGTGCATAACCGTTGACGGCACAGATAACCGGCTTATAGAGATCCTCGAGAGCCTTTAAGGCCACGGACGAGGTTCCGAGGAGCATTTTAAGCGTAGGCCGGTCATGGATCTCCTGAATGTCGGCGCCGCTCGCCAAAGCCTTGTCTCCGGATCCGGAGACGATGACGACCTTGACCGCATCATCCGTGCGCGCCGCCTCCACGGCAGACTGAATATCCCTCCACATCTCCGGAGTCAGGGCGTTTCTTGCCTCGGGCCGGTTTAAGGTCAGACTCAGGATGCCGTCGTTTACTTCATATAAGATGTTTTCAAATTTCATGCTGCTTCCTTTCTGGAATACAATCGGTATCGGCACGCGCCGTTTTGCGTCGCCTGCCGCTTTACTTTTCGTACACGTACCAGCCCTTGCCGGTCTTTTTGCCGTACTCGCCCTTTTCGAACTTTTCGATCACCAGCGGGCTTGGTGCATCGTTCGGGTCATGGCTTTCGGCGTAGCGGTCACGGCGGACAAAATAATTTACGTCGATGCCGGTCATGTCCATCAGCCGGAACGGTCCCATGGGATAGCCGAGGCCCTTTTCACAGGCGGTGTCGATATCCTCGACAGAGGCGATCCCCTTTTCTAACAAGAGGCAGGCTTCGCGAGTTACGGCGGCATTGATGCGGTTTGCGACAAAGCCGGCGATCTCCTTGTTGAGGATGATCGGTGCCTTGGCGGTATTAAGAGCGAATGCCTTTGCCGTCTCGATGACCTCCTGTGCGGTATGCGGCCCGCGGACCAGCTCGACGAGTTTCATGACGAGAGCCGGGTTGAAATAATGGACGTTCAAAAGGCGCTCCGGATGGGCCGTTACGTCGGCGAGCCGGGAGCTTACAATGTTGGAGCTGTTGGTGGCCAGGATGGTATCCGGTTTACAAAGGCGGCTGATCCGTGCAAACAGCTCTCTCTTGATATCGAGGTTTTCGATGATGGCTTCAATGATAAAATCCGCCTTCTGACAGGCGCCGTCTACATCTGTGGTGGCTGTGAAGGAAGCCTGTACCTGTGCGGCCTCCTCCTCGGTCAGACGGCCTTTTTTTACGCGGCCTGCCAGATAATCCCTGGCCCATGCGCCGGCCTTATCCACGGCTTGGGCAAAGCTGTCACAGAGGATGACCTGATACCCGAATGCCCGCCCGTTGATAGCGGTATTCATGGCGATCTGCTGTCCCATAACGCCGGCGCCGATGACGGCAATGGTCTTGATATCTTCGATCTTCATAGCGATTTGACTCCTTTCAAAATTAAGAAAGCTCATGATTTTTTATGCGGTTTTATGCGCTGTTTTTTTGCTGCATACAGACGCAAAAGTTCCTCAGCAGGGCTGGCTATACCATTTCGATAATAGTTGCCATAGACTGGCCGCCGCCGATGCAGAGCGTGGCAAGGCCGCGTTTGCCCCCGGTCCTCTTTAGATTATGGAGCAGGGTAACTAAAAGCCTTGCGCCGGTGCAGCCGAGCGGATGGCCCAGTGCGATGGCGCCGCCGTTTATATTGACCTTGTCCGGGTCAAGATAAAGATCACGGATGCAGGCTACGGCCTGGGAGGCAAACGCTTCGTTAAGCTCTACCAGGTCGATGTCCTTTACCTGGAAGCCTGTCATGCCAAACAGCTTTTTCGTGGCGACGACCGGGCCGTACCCCATGATCTCCGGGTCCAGCGCGGCGGCGGTGAGGCCGACAATTTTTGCAAGCGGCACGGCACCGGTTTCTTTTACCATTTTTTCACTCATAAGGATGAGGCAGGCGGCCCCGTCATTTAATCCGCAGGCGTTTCCGGCGGTAACAGTGCCGTCCGGCTTTACGATCGGTTTCAGCTTTGCCAGAACCTCCATGGTCGTCGCCGGTTTTATGAATTCGTCGGTATCGAATACGAAGGAACGCTTTTTTTCCTTAACCTCGATCGGGAGGATTTCTTCCTTAAAATAACCGGTTTCGACGGCCGCGGCTGCGCGCTTTTGGCTTGTGACGGCGAAGGTGTCCTGTTCCTTACGGGTCACATGGAACCGCTCGGCTACGTTTTCGGCCGTTTTGGACATGCTGAGTCCGCTTCCATAGACGGAGTAGGGCTGGGCCGTCGTTCCGGCCTCAATGTTGGAGTCCACGAGGCTCATCGGCCCGTCGCCCCAGCGGCCGTTCCGTATGTACATGGGGGCGCGGCTCATGTTTTCCGTACCTCCGGCGACGATGCAGTCCGCCTGGCCAAGCCAGATCTCCTGGCAGCCGGAGAGGACAGCCTGCATGGATGAGGCACAGAGTCTGTTTACCGTAAAACCGGGAATATGTGTGGGAAGTCCGGCTTCTAAAAGAGCCGAGCGTGCAATGTTCGATGCCTCGGTGCTCTGGCGGACTTCACCGAGGATCACCTCGTCAATCCGCTCCGGGTCTATGGCGGCCCGTTTTACAGCCTCTTTGATCACAGCGGCCCCCAGGGTATGAGCGGGAACACTTTTTAAAGAGCCGCCGTATTTTCCGATCGCAGTACGGACGGCGCTGACAATATAGACAGTTTCCATAAATACTCTCCTTTGCAAAATTCATTTTCTGCTTCGTAATTCTTTATTAGCAAAATATATGCCAGGTTTAAAAAAAGGAGGAAAATGCCCAAAATACGGGCATGGAATCGTCAAACACGCAAAATGCAAAAGTGCATAAAGTGCAAAATGCGCGGAATGTGCACAAAAAATGCAAAACAAATCCAAGTCTAAGGAAAGATGCTCTTAACAAAGTCGGTTATTGTAAGATAGTGCCGGTTTAAAATAAGATAGTTGAAGAAACTTATATGCAAAAAGGCTATAATAAGACTGTAAAAAGCAGAAAGAATAGTAAAAATGATGAATGGAGGCGTGCATGGGAAGGTATTTTACGGAAAAAGCGCGCCGTCTTCCGATTTGCACAAAATATGATATTGCAGTAGTTGGAGGCGGGATTGCCGGCGTCAGCGCCGCACTTTCCGCAGCCAGAAGGGGAAAGAAGGTCCTGCTCTTGGAGCGTATGTTTGCGCTCGGCGGCCTGGCGACACTGGGGCTAATTACGGTCTATCTTCCTCTGTGCGACGGAAACGGGAAGCAGGTCAGCTTCGGGATTGCCGAGGAGCTTTTGAAGCTGTCGATCCGGTATGGCTTTGAGGCGGACAATCCGGATACCTGGCTTAAGCCCGGAAAAGGAGAGCATGGAAAGCAGCGGTATCAGGTACGTTTTAATGCCCAGGTCTTTTCTGTCCTGATGGAGGAGCTGATAGAGGAGGCGGGGGCGGACATTTTGTACGGAACGGTTGTGACGGACGTCTTGATGGAGGAGGGAAGGCTTGGAGGGCTTATCATCGAGAACAAGAGCGGCAGGCAGCTTGTGGAGGCGGCTTCCTTTGTGGATGCCAGCGGAGATGCGGATGTCTTTAAGCTTGCCGGCGCGCCGACCGCTCTTTATGAAAAGAAAAATTCGCTTGCGGCCTGGTATTATGCCACAAAGGACGGAAGAACGAGCCTTCATATGCTGGGAGCGGCGGATGTACTGCCGGATGATCCCGACGCTGAGACCCCGGTCCGGATCGCTTCCGGAAGGATAAGCGGAGTGGATGCATGGGAGATCAGCCACCAGGTACGGGAATCCCACAGGCATTCGCTAAAGGCGTTCTTGGAAAAGGGGGGCGTGTCGGAGAGCCACAGCCTGACGACGCTTGCAATGCTTCCGCAGCTTCGCATGACGCGGAGAATCTGTGGCGAGTACACGCTCGACGAGACGGAAAGCCACCGGTTTTTCGAGGACAGCATCGGAATGATCGGCGACTGGAGAAAATGCGGCCCGGTGTTTGAGATCCCGCTGCGGACCCTGTACCGGGCGGATATCCCGAATCTAGCGGCGGCAGGGCGCTGTATTTCGGTGACGGATGCAATGTGGGACATTGCGAGGGTCATTCCGGCCTGTGCGGTGACCGGGCAGGCGGCAGGGACCGCATTTGCACGAAACGAGACCCTTACAGAGCTTAAGGCGGCCTCCGTCCAGGAGGCACTTAAACAAGACGGAGTCATACTCCATGAATCAAAAATTTTATAAAACCCAAAAAAGAGGAGGAAAAAAGATGAAGAAAAAAATGTTGGCAGGCGTTGTGGCGGCCGCTTTGATCGGAACTCTGACTGCCTGCGCAGGGAATAGTGCTGCGCAGCAGACCACGGCTGCAGCAAAGACGGAAGCGGCACAGACGGAGGCTGCGGATACGGAGACCAAGGAGGCCCTGATGTTCCGCGTCAGTATGCCGGAGGCCGCTAACGATAATAAGGCAGTGGCGATCCAGCAGGTCGTGAAGAACATTGAGGAGAGGACAGAAGGGCGCGTGAAATTTGAGGTATACTACAGCGGCGAGCTGGGGAACTTTACGGATACGATTGAAGGGATCGCCATGGGAGGCAACATCATTGACGGGACCTCCGGAGACGCCTATGCCCCGTATGGCTGTGCAGACATGACGGCGTTAAACCTGATGGGGCTGTATCCGGATCCGGAATCCATCGCCAGATTCAACGATTCGGAACTGTTTCAGGAGATGTGTGACGAGCTGGAGAAGAATTCCGGGATCAAGATGATCTGTATGAACTGGGCGGGCGCACCGCGCGAGGTACTCTGTACGTCGCCGATCGAGTCGGTTGAGGATCTGAAAGGAAAGATGATACGCGTACCGCTTCCGCCGTATGTGGCATTTTTTAAACGCCTTGGCTGCAGCACGGTCAACATGACCATGGCAGAGGTTTATACGGGAATGCAGCAGGGAATGTTAGATGCCTGTGAATTCCCGTTGGGGACGATCTACACGAACTCCTTGCAGGAGGTCGCAAAATACTGCTATCTCTCATCCCACACATACGCGCCTACCTGCTGGGGCATGAGTGCAGAGCTGTTCGGCAGGATGTCCGAAACGGATCAGGAGGTCTTTGTGGAGGAGTTCTCCAAAGGAGGCGAATATTTTTCAAAGCTGAATGTCGAAAATATGGAAGATTACCGCAAGAAGCTGGAGGAGGCCGGCGTCACTTTTGTAGAGCCGTCCGAGGCGGACAAGGCGGTGATGGATCAGGCGGCGGCGGATGCAATCGCGGATTTCCCGGAGTTAAGCGAGGGAATCCTGGACCGGGTGAAGGCCGCAATGGCAGAATAAGGCTTTGGGCGTGACGGTACACAAACAGTTACGATTCGATGACGATTACGATAAAGGGGGGAAATGGATTGAAGCGTACGGTCGGTATAAAATGGATCCTGCTCAATCTGGAAGAAATCTTTGCAACGGCGGCGATCACGATGATGCTCCTCATATGCTCGCTGAATGTGTTTTCACGGTATGTCCTGCGTTCGGCGATTAGTTGGGCGGATGAGGTGGACATCTGTCTGCTTGCATGGGCGACCTTTGTCGGAAGCGCTGCGGCCTACAAACGAAATCTGCACTATGGCATGGATTTCCTGATGGATCGTCTCCCGGAGAAGGGAAAGAAATGGCTGCGGATCTGCGTCACAACCATCATCGGCATGACCTGCGCCTATCTGACATACCAAAGCCTTTTCTTTACCATGAAAGCCGTAAAGGTTATGCCGTATTCCAGACTCTCTTACAAATGGATCGACGCGTCGGCCGTTGCGGGTTTTGCAAGCATGACGATGTATTCGTTCCTCTATCTGGCAGAAGCATTCATAAAGCCGGAGTTATTTAAGAGGCGTTATGAACCGGGAGACGACAAAGAACAAAAGGAGGAGGCCGTATGACATTTGTACCCGTAATCTTACTGGCTGTATTTTTCATGCTGGGACTTCCGGTCGCATTTGCCCTGATTGTGGGCTGCATCCCGTATTTCATGTCGGACCCGATGCTCTCCTCGCAGGTGATCGTTCAAAAGCTGATCACCAATACCGAGAGTGTATCGCTGATGGCGATCCCGTTTTTTGTGACGGCCGGCTCTATTATGAATGAATCGGGAATTACGGAAAAGCTTCTCAATCTGGCAGATGCCCTTGTCGGCCATCTGGTTGGAGGACTGGGCCATGCGAATGTTCTTTTGTCAACGATGATGGGCGGGATCTCCGGCTCAGGTGCGGCGGATATAGCGATGGAATGTAAGGTGCTGGTGCCGGAGATGGAAAGACACGGATACGGAAAGGGCTTTTCGGCCGCTGTCACGGCAGCCTCCGGCTGTATTACGCCGATCATCCCACCGGGGATCGGGCTTGTCGTTTATGCATGTACGGTGGAGGTGCCGGTGGGGAAGCTTTTGATGTCCGGATATATTCCGGGACTTCTGATGTGTGCCGGTATGATGCTTGTGGTCCATATCATCTCGAAAAAGAGGGGCTATCGGGCAGTCAGGGAGCACATGCTGCCGGGCAGACAGATCTTAAAAATGGCCGGTGAATCCCTCTGGGCGCTGTTTTTGCCGTTTGTCCTGATTATGGGGCTGCGTTTCGGTGTCTTTACTGCGACAGAGGGCGGAGCGCTTATGGCTCTGTATTCTCTGTTTGCGAAATTTTTGTCAGCGACGGTGCTAAATGCGATTCCGGAAACATCCAGGAAATTTTAATCCTGGATAACAAGATTGCGGTCTGCGATCCGGTGTATCCGGT
>JAAWAR010000025.1 GCA_022792295.1 Lachnospiraceae bacterium | reverse complement strand
TCCAGAGACATGCTGACCGTATCTCCGGTCACAAAGCTTGAAGACATGAAGGGCCTGAAAATGAGAGGACCTAACGCCGTCTATATTTCCATGTTTGACGCTCTCGGCGCTTCCGGCACCACCATGGACTGGAACGAGGTGTACACGGCGCTGCAGACTAAGGTCATGGACGGCATGGAAGCCTCTCCTTCCATGATTAACTCCATGAAGTTCCAGGACAATGCCAAGAACCTGGCGATCACGAATCACTGCATGGCCTGTATCCAGTTTTACTTCAATGACAACTGGTTTAAGTCCCTGCCAGAAGATCTGCAGCAGGTGATCAAAGAAGCCGTTGACGAGACGGAAGCTTTCCAGGATGCACTTGATGACAGCGACAACGAGAAAGCTTTGGAGGCCATGAAGGCAGAAGGCGTCACGATCACGGAGCTTTCCGACCTGGACAAATGGGTAGAGGCCTGCGCCCCCATGTTGGATGAATACCGGAAAAAGGGCGATAACTGGAATTCCTTTATTGACCAGATCATCGAGCTGAAAAAATAATTGTAACTGGATACACATCCAAATCGTTGCAATTCGTTCGCAGGAGGGCTGCCGCATCCGGGCCTGTACGGCCGTAAGGTGCGGCAGCTTCTTAAAATTATAAGCTGGTTTTAAAGGAGGACCGCATGTTTGCAAAATTATACAACCTATTGGATAAAATCCGAACCTGTGCCATCATCGTTCTGTTAAGCGGCATCATCTGCCTAAGTCTCCTCCAGATCGTCCTCCGATATTTCACATCGGCCGATTTAAAGCCCTTTGCCTGGGGCGACGAGGTCGTACGCCTGACTGCGATCTGGGTCGCCTTCCTCGCTGCAAGCGCTGGCGTCAAAAACAACTCGCATCTCAGCGTGGAATTTTTCCTGAATAAGCTTTTAAAGCCTGCCCAGGTAACACTTGCCCAGAAAGCAGCCACCGTGATCGTCATCATCGCTCTGGCCGCCGTCACAAGAGAAGGAGTTCTTTACACGATGAACAGTACAAGAACCATGCTCCAAAACCTGCCCGACCTCTCGATCGCATGGTTCTATGCCTCCATCCCTGTAGGCTGCGCTCTGTTGATTATGGAGTATCTTAAAGTGTTATTCAGAAAAACTCCGAGAAAGGAGAACCTATAATGATTCAGGCTTTGCTTGTATTTGCCGTACTTCTTTTGTTTATTTTCCTGGGCTTCCCTATTTTTATGGCGACTTTGATGACTGCGATTATTTTCGTCGTGACGATGGACATCCCGTTTTCTCTTGTCACCATCCGCCTGTTCGGAAGCATCAATTCCTTTTCCCTGATGGCGATTCCGTTTTTTGTCCTGGCCGGCAATATCATGGGAAAGGCTCAGATTACAGATAAGCTGGTTAACTTTGCAAATGCGGCTGTCGGACAGTTTAAGGGCGGTCTGGGCTATGTAAATATCATCACCTCCATGCTGTTCGGCGGAATCCAGGGCTCCGGAGCTGCGGATGCCTCTGCCATCGGCGGCATGCTGATCCCGGCCATGGAAAAACAGGGCTATGATAAGGACTATGCCGTTGCGGTAACGGCCGGCTCCTCCATGTTAAGTCCCATCATTCCACCCAGTATCATTATGATCCTGTACTCCTTCTATACGGAGACACCAGTCGCCAAGCTCTTTTTGGGGGGATACCTCCCGGGAGTTTTGATTGTACTGTTCCAGTGTGCTGTAAACTATGTGGAATACAGGAAACGGGGCTATAATATCCCGATCACCCCGTTTTCCCTCAAAAGCTTCCTCCGTACCTCTTTAGACTCCGTCGGAGCCCTGATCACCCCGCTCATCATCCTGTGCGGGATCGTCTTTGGTTTCGTTACGCCCACGGAATCCGGTGTGCTCGCCATCGCTTACAGCCTGTTCTACGGATTTTTTATCTCTAAAAAGCTGAAGCTTAAGGACTTTCCGGAGATCCTGATCAGTTCGGCCGTGACTACTGCAGTCGTATTTATGACCATCGCCGCAGCGGGTGTGCTGGCAAACGTGCTGGTCCGTATGCAGCTTCAGAACGAGGTGCTCGCCTTTGCCGTGAATACACTGAAAAACCGCCATCTGGCCACATTGTTCCTCGTCATCGTGTTTATGATCTTGGGCTGCTTTCTGGATCCTACGATCATCGTGGCCATGTTTGGCGGCATCGTCGTGGCAGTCGGAAATGCGTTCGGGTTTGATCCGATCCATTACGGGATTATCATGATCATCATCATGCAGATCGGCGCGATCACCCCTCCGGTCGGAACATTTTTATTTATCGCCTGCGGCGTGGCCGGCCTGCCCTTGGAAAAGAGCGTAAAGCCCCTGATGCCATATATCGCAGTGATTTTGTTTGCGATCCTCTTGATATATATCTTCCCGGGCCTTGTAACCTTCCTGCCCGGACTCATGGGATGACAAAAAATCAGAAAGGAATTATGTTATGCAGATCAAATCAGATGGACAGAATTACGCTCCTATGGGAAAAGCCGAACCTGTCTGCGCGAAAGGTGAATTCCCTGTGGGCGTCATCGGACTGGATCACGGCCATATTTTCGGGATGAGCAATGGACTCATAGAGGCTGGCGCTTCGCTGACTCTTGTGTATGATCCCGATCCGCAGAAGGTGGAAGCCTATTGCAAGCGCTACGACGGCGTAAAGGTCGCACGCTGCAAGGAGGAAATCCTGGAAAACGACCGTATACGGCTGATCCTGTCGGCTTCCGTGCCCGATCAACGTTGCGGCCTGGGGATTGAGGCCATGGAACACGGAAAAGACTACTTTGCCGACAAGCCCCCTCTTATTACGGCTGAGGAGCTTGCCCGGGCAAGGGACGCCGTACGGCGCACAAAACAGAAATATGCAGTTTACTACAGCGAGAGACGCCATGTAGAATCGGCTGTATACGCCCAGAATCTTTTAAAGGAGAAGGCTATCGGTGATATTATCAGCATCAGCGGCTTTGGCCCCCACCGTCTTTCGCCTGCCACAAGGCCCGGCTGGTTCTTCGACCGAAAGCGCTACGGAGGTATCCTCGTAGACATCGGCTGCCATCAGATCGAGCAGATGCTCATCTATGCCGGCGCTTCGGATGCCGTGGTCGAAAAGAGCCGGACTGCCAATTTTAAGCATACGCAGTACCCGGATTTTGAAGATTTCGGCGATATGATGCTGACCTTAGACAACGGTGTGGCCGCCTACGCAAGGCTGGACTGGTTTACTCCCGACGGGCTTGGTGCGTGGGGGGACGGGCGCACACTCATTGTCGGCTCTGACGGATACATAGAGATCCGCAAATATATTGATGTAGCAAGAGACAAGGAAGGAGACCATCTCTACCTCGTAAACCATGAGGGCGAACGGCATATCCAGGCCGCGGGCCAGGCTGGCTTTCCTTTCTTCGGACAGCTGATCCGTGACTGCCTCGACCGCACAGACAACGCTTATGATCAGGAAATTGAATTTAAGGCGATCGAACTGGCGATCCGGGCTCAGGAAATGGCGGCTGCAAGCAGACAGGAGAGAGTATGATTAACGTAGCAATAATCGGCGCCGGCGCGATCGCCGGCGTTCAGGGGGAAGCTTTTCGCAGCTTTCCGGAATTGTGTCAGGTGCGCGCAGTCTGTGACCTGTACATAGAAAAAGCCCAGGAACTTATTAAAACCAAGGAGCTTTCACAGGCAAGGGCTTACAAGACCATGGAGGAAGCGATCCATGCGGAGGACATTGATCTTGTATCCGTCTGCCTGCCTCCTTCCGCTCATGCAAAGACTGCCATTCAGGCTATGGAGCTGGGCTGCCATGTCCTTGTGGAAAAGCCGATGGCAAACTCGCTTGAGGAGTGCGACCGGATGCTTGCCGCCTCTGCGCGCACCGGAAAGCTTTTAAGCGTTGTCTGCCAGAACCGCTTCAAAACGCCCATGCAGCGGATCCATCAAATGCTTCAGGACGGAGTCGGAGGAAAAGTGCTGCACGCCGTTGTGAATTCCTTATGGTGGCGCGGCGAAAATTATTACGATCTGTGGTGGAGAGGTACCTGGGATTCCGAGTGTGGGGGCTCCTTTACGAGCCATTCCGTACATCATATTGACCTGCTTCTTTGGATGCTCGGCATGCCAAGTGCCGTTACGGCAGTCATGAAAAATGTGGGACATCCCAATTCGGAGCTGGAGGATGTCGGGATGGCAATCCTCGAATATCCGGAGAGCTTCGCGCACATCGGCACCTCCATTGTGGACTACGGCGAGGCACAAGAGATCGTGTTCCAGACCGAAAAAGGGCGCCTGAACATCCCGTGGTGCCCGGCCGCTGCCACACCGCTCCCAAATGGATTCCCCAAACGCGACGAAGCCCGGGAAAAGGAGCTTGATTCCATCTATCACTCGATCCCCGAGCTTAAGCTCGAGGGGCATCCGGCACAGATTAAAAACCTGCTTCTCGCCATTGAGGGGAAAGAGCCGCTTCTGACAGACGGAACAGAGGGACGGAAAACCATCGAGCTTATCATGGCCATCTATAAATCCTCTGCCCTCCGCCAGACTGTCACGCTCCCGATCTCAGAGGATGACGACTTCTACCGGAAGGAGACGATGATCCAAAAAATGCCGCACTTTTTCGAAAAGAAAAAAAGCATTGAAAATTTCGCGTCAACGGAAATCACTCTGGGACGAGATATGGGAAAATAATATCCGAAATCTAAAAGCAACGCCCTCCGGAAAAGACTCCGGAGGGCTTCTTTTATTAATTGGCAGGGGAGGCATCCCGAACCCCAGCCGCGTTAACCGTATATCCGTCAGGTGTCACACAGCTTACATACAAGCGGCCCGATTCAGCAAAACAATAGTATTTCCCGTCAAGCAGATGCCAGCCGATATACATATGTCCGCGTGTCCCGTCAGCGGTCGGATGCAAGTAATACCAGCTTCCGTCTGTATCCGAATACCAGCCCGTTTTCATATAGCCGTCCGCATCAAAATAATACCAGTCTGTATGCTCCTGCCACTTCAGGTACGCCCACTGCGCCTTCGGCCATGTTCCGTTGTCAAAGCTGTACCACCAGCCTGTAGAATCAAGGATCCATTTGCCTTTAGGAAGCTCTGCATGCACGATCCTCTGTGCAGAGGGACTCCCGCCGCCGCTTCCATCAATGAAATTTTTCCTGCCAATCCTGTAATCATCAGCCGTTCCGGGCTTTTGATCCGGGCCGATATTCCATGTCTCATCATCCTTTGTCCCAAACTGCCCGTCCCTTCCAGGGCGCAAAATCGTTTTGTCCCCGTTGTCTGCATACTCCTTTCCGTCGGAATCCGTCTTTATCAATCTGTCATCGGCCGTCCCAGGTTTGCCGTCATCGCCTATGTACCATTTCTCATCGTCCTTTGTATTCCACATTTGATCTTTTCCGGGACGGATAATCGTCTTGTCTCCCTTGTCGATATAGGCATTGCCAGCTTCGTCCTTTTTCACCAAAGGAGCCGGTTCCTCGGGAGCTTCGGGCTCTCTCGGAGGATTCGGTTCTGTCGCGTTGCCGGGCGTTTCCGGCCTTTCTGGTTTTTCCGGTGTTTCTGGTTTTGGGGGATCTTCAGAGCTGTCCGGCTTGCCGGCAGCCGGATTTAAAGGCCCATTCTCATCGTCTTGTGTTCCCCATATACCATCCGGCCCCGGCCGGCACACTGTTTTGTCTTCGTTGTCAACATACGGATTCCCGGCGGTATCCATTAAAACCGGTTTATCATCGTCTGTTCCCGGAATCCCATCCGCTCCGTTCGTTTGCTCCGCATTCCCCGACACGTCTGTGTTTGTTCCTTTTCCGGTATCTATCCGGTCATCCTCTGTTCCGAAGATTCCATCCAATCCC
>JAAWAR010000024.1 GCA_022792295.1 Lachnospiraceae bacterium | reverse complement strand
CAGGGAGAAATTGACGTGTGTGGAAAATATGTTCATCATGCTAGGGCAGAGCCGGCGGTATGCCCGAGATGGTTTTTGAGTATATCCTCAAAAAACACGGCATAGACCCAAAGACGGATCTTTCCATTGACCAAAGCATCAGCTTTGGCCTCACTGCAGCGGCCTTTACAAGTAACGACGCCGATTATACGGTCGAATTTGAGCCCTTTGCCACGGGGCTCGAGCAGGAGGGAAACGGCTATGTTGTCGCCTCGCTCGGAAAGGATTCCGGCTATGTCCCGTACACGGCATACAGCGCCCGGAAAAGCTATATCGAAAAAAATCCGGAAATTATTCAGAAATTCACCAACGCGATCCAAAAAGGCATGGATTACGTAAACACTCATACCGCTGAAGAAATCGCTGAAGTGATAAAGCCGCAGTTTAAGGAAACGGATACGGAGACGATCGCCACAATCATCGAGCGCTACAAGGAGCAGGACACCTGGAAGGCCGATACGATTTTTGAAGCGGAGAGCTTTGATCTCTTGCAGAACATTTTAGAGGAGGCCGGAGAACTGCCAAAACGTGTCCCTTATGAGGATCTTGTGACTACAGAATTTTCCAAAAAGGCCGCCGGCAAATAAAATCCCGTACGCTGCCGTCCCCGATGCCAAGACAGGCGGAGAAGCCCTCAAAACTTTTCCGCCTGTCTTCTTACACGCTCCGCTTGCGCGGATCGTTTAAAAATCCCTCGCCGTACGTCTCCTTCGTCTCCGAGACGATCACAAATGCATGCTCGTCATGCGCGTCTATAATCGCCTTTACAAGGTAAAACTGTTTTCTGTCCACTACACACATCAAAGTCGCCCTCTCACGGCCGCTGAAACCGCCCACACTTTTAAAAAAGGTGGTTCCCCGATCCAGCCGCGCCATGATCTCATCTGCGATCTCCCTATTTTTTTCCGAATGGATCATGACCATGGTTCCTTTGTTCATACCATATAAAAGCGCATCAATGGTCTGCGTCGTACATACCATGGAGATCAGGCCGTACAACGCTGCCTCCAGCCCCTTAAACACCAAAACCGACAAAGCGATTACAGCAACGTCAATCAGCATCAATGCGTATCCCGTATGCATGTAAGGAAAACGCCTTTGTAAAAGCTTTGCCAGAATGTCCCCGCCCCCTGTTGTGGAGCCTCTCATAAAAATAAGGGCCATTCCCACGCCTATGAGAATCCCGCCAAAGGCCGAAGAAATCAGGCGGTCTCCGAAATACTGCGGAAAAAACGGCGTCACAAGCCAGTCCAGCACTACCGTCATAAGAATTACGGTCTGGATTGTCTTAAGAGCCATTCTTTTTTCCAGAATCAGATATGCACTGACCAGCAGAGGAAGATTTAACAGAAATGTCATTGCGCCAACCGGAAGCCCGCTTAAGTGATTAATCAGCAGAGCAATACCCGAAACTCCGCCCGGCGCAATCCTGCACGGCTCCACAAAGCACCATGTCCCTAATGCCTGCAAAAATGCACCCGCCAAATCATATAAAAAATCTTTCCCCTTCTCCGCCCAAAATAATTTTCGATTCATCTTTGCTGCTCCTTTCTGCCTGTTTCTTTATCATGTCTAAAAAAGAATCCTGCACAGCAGGATTCTCGGCCTGTGTCGGGTTGCTTTCGCAGCAGGATTCCTTACCGCCGCAGCGCGATCCCGGCAAAGCGTTTTTGCTTCATAGGACGCACTTTCCTATGAACGAAAGGGGCTGCTGCACTCCCGTGCAGCAGCCCCTTTCGTCTTCCACCGTGTACACGCGAACGATAACTTTCGTTATGATTCCGTGCACGGCACGTCTTTTCAAATTTAACACCATCCTGCCAGCGATTTGGATCGCGGCTATTATACGCATTCTCCCGGCTAATCGGTATAGGGATTAACCGGAGGCCAAACGTCCTCTTTCCTCTCTCACTGTTTGTCTACATTCTTATAAGCTTCCCAGCTCAGCTTCTTTGTATAATTTGTAGTCATAAGCCCGAAGGCATAATTCGGATTCGCCTGTAAAAGCGCCGGGGAATCAACCAAGCGATTCAGCATAAACGCCTCCACATACGGATTGGCGGCCGCCGTACGGTAAGCCTCTGTAATGCACTGCGCCTGCAGCTCCTGGCATTCGCCGCCGCGTGTCGGGGACATGGAGGTAAAGCCCTGCTCCGAAAGGATCAGATGCCGTACCCGGCCGTCCGCCGTGCGCATATCTGCCTGCTCCATGTAATCCGTCAGAATATGCAGATTCTTCAGGCTGACAATATACGTATCCGGCTTTTCGAGCGTATACACGTCATCCGTAAACACAGGGTCCTCAAACGGATCCGGATACGCATGCCATGCAATACCGTAATCCGTGTCCTTTAAAAGTGCATTCAGCCGCGGCAACATATCCATGGCCCCGAATTTAAAGCCCTCAATCTGGCCGCAGTTCCAGCGGAAGTCATACGGAATATAGACGCGCGCCAACCCGTTCTGCTCCTTGATCGCGTCGTACCAGATCCGATATGCGGCCGCATACTCCGCACAATAAGAATCAATATCCATCTGGCCTACATAATTCCAAACCTGCCCGTCGTTGATCTCATTACCGATCACCCAGTTGGAAACTAACCCCTTAAACCGTTCTGCCATGTTCGAGGCCGCTTCCCTTGTTGCCTTGACACCCTGCTCTGTCTTGACATTAAAGCCGTAATAATTCGCTACGGGCGTCTGTACCGGTAAAAGATCCGGCCGGCTGGTCTGCCAGTCATTTAATACAATCACCGTCACCGTGATCCCCGCGTTGTCCAGCGCGGTCAAAAAGCTCTCGTACGCCCGCATCTGGCCCTCGTAAAACGACCAGGAGATCGGGAAATTACTGATGACCTGCGAGACGCCTACCTCAGCCGCGTACGGCACCATCTCCTCACTGTCGATCAAAACGCCTTTGATACTTGCCGGCTCCCTGTAAAAATCCGCGTAAGCCGGAACTGCCACAGACAGGCTTAAGCCAATCGCCAGACACAATGCCCCAAGTTGTTTTTTCATATCGTTTTCCCCCTGTAATCTGTAAAGTTTTTATGTAGCGCTGTTAAAAGAACGAATCCGAATCGCTCCCAAAACTTAACGCTCCCTGCAGCTTTTCGTTTGCCCGCATCTGCAGCATCTCCATAATAAGCCTCATAATATCATCCGAGCCGTATGAATACCCGAGCCCGGATGCGCCGTAAAGCCCGGATCCATAGGCTCCGGAACCATAAAGCCCCGCGGCACTTACCGTCCCCGTAAGCCCCGAGCCATAGCCACCATACAGCGACCGGTGATACGGGTTCGTACAATAATAACCGCCGGTATTCAGCGGAGAATACGTCGTCGTACCCGCAGTGAGGTTCTCGTTTAAATAGCCCAGCACGCGGCGCACATAATTCTGCGTCTCCTTAAACGGCGGGATCCCGCCGTATTTATCCACGTTGTTGCTGCCGGCATTATAAGCCGCCAGCGCCAATGACTGGTTGCCGTTGTATTTTTTAAGAAGGCCCGCAAGGTAACGCGCGCCGCCCATGATGTTCTCTCTTGCGTCATAAGCATTCTGGACGCCGAGCTCACGGGCTGTTCCCGGCATGAGCTGCATGACGCCCATTGCCCCGGCGTGGGAGGTGGCCTTTGGGTTGAAGTTGGACTCTGCCTTTCCTACAGCCTTCAAAAGGCGCACATCCACACCGGTTGCCCGGGACGCCTCCTCAAACATCGCATCCATGGAGGCACTCATATTGAAATAGCTCCCCACTCCCGACGACTTCTTTTCTGCCTCCAAAATCCCGGCGGCTTCCTTCTGCTTTGCGGTCATGAGCGTCTCCTCACTGGCCTTCCTGACTTCCGCAGCCGTTTCCCGGCCGGCCCTCCTTGCCTCGGCAAACATGTCCTGGCCGGCCTTCCTGGAAGCCTCGAACAGATTCTGGCCTTCCTCTCTTGCGGCTGCGAAGCTTGCAGCCCCTTCTTCCCTCGCAGCGCTCAGCTTCTCATCCAATACTTCTTTGAAGGAAGCCGTTCCCTTTCCTGTGTCCGTAAGCTGTGTAAGTTTTTTGGTCTCCGTCTGCTTAACGCCTGACGCAGGCTCTAAATGATTGATCACTCCTGCCAAAAGCTCCATCGCTCTTTCCTCTCAATTCTTACTAAAATACGCTTGCCATTTCCTGCCGCACAAGTGTATAATGGAATAAATACATGAATGATTATACCACAACTCATCCGAAAGGAGCAATACCCTATGAGATTAAATAATTGCACAAGCGCCAGCATTTATTCTTTGCAGAATCAATACCTGTGTGACGCGGTCGTTTCCGATATTCAGGAAAACTCCGTCCTCCTGACCATGGATGATTCCACTTCTGATTTTCTCTCCTCCGAGAACCATGTTACTTTTTATGATAATATCATGGGACTCGTGACTTATGTCTGCAGCTTTACCGACTACAGGGAATACTTCCCGGAGCAGGGGATCTTAAAGAGTGCAGTCCGCTGTACCATTGGAGAGCAGATTGCCGTCCTGCAGCGCCGGCATGACCTGAAGGTTC
Organism: Lachnospiraceae bacterium; assembly: GCA_022792295.1. Classification (GTDB taxonomy): domain Bacteria; phylum Bacillota; class Clostridia; order Lachnospirales; family Lachnospiraceae; genus CANQGL01. The sequence continues at coordinate 1,586 of JAAWAR010000024.1, read as the reverse complement.
CGGTTAACATACATGTCGAGGTAAGCCTCGTCAGCAAATCACAGACGCGCGTCTCAACACCCGGTATGATCCGCAATATCAGCGCTGGAGGCGTATTCCTCACCTGCCGCCATGCCTTCCATCCGGGAGATTTTGTGACCTTCTCCCTTATTCTCAAAGAAGGCGCCGCACCGGTCCCCCTAAACGTACATATCCTGCGCGTGCAGGATCGGGATCTTCTGCGCAGGATGATCGGCCGGGATGCCAATGACGAGACGCTGTTCGGGTATGGCTGCCGTTTCGTTGATATGCATTCCCGCACGGAATCTCTGGTGCGCAATTTTGTGTTCCGTCAGGATCTTCTCCATAGAAAAACCAGCACCTACGAATAAACACATGCGGTCCGGCCTTCTTCAGCCGGATTCTGCTTTTTCGGAATCCGGCTTTGAGGTCTCTGCCTCCAAAGCTTTGTTTTCGTTCTCTAAAGGCTCCGATTCCTTTTTTCGGCTCCCCGGTGCATAGTCCAGGAAATAGATATAAATACTGACGATCGCCTGATACAGTTCCGCGGGAATCTCAGAGCCCAGTTGGAGCTGGGCAAGCATCGTGGCCAGGGAATTATCCTCATAGATCGGGACGCCGGACTCTCTTGCAAGTTCAACCATGCGCTCCGCCAGATACCCCATGCCAGAGGCAACCACAACCGGAGCCGCATTTTTGCTCTCATCATAGGAGAGGGCGACCGCTTTTTTGTTCAAAACATCATTAAATTTTGACATTGATTGAGTTCTTCCTTTCAAAAATCTGCGGGAATGCCTCCGATACCGCAATCGAGTTCTGGCTGCTCCCCAAATAAAGCTCCCGGCTTTCCAGACCGTTTTCCACAAGGATCTGTGCGATCCGCTGGCGGATCTCATCTTCCTTGTCCTTTAAGCCATCGGGGTAGCCAAGCTGAATATTGACTTTTTTATCCTGATATACAAAAAACAGGTCAAAAAATCCGACGTTTTCTATATCGAATTTAACAAGGCCCTGGATGACGCGCTTTTCGTCCTCGTCGCTCGATGCATTCTTCTTTGCGTCCGGATCCACCCACATCTCGGCAAAGGTCATTCGTCCGTCGACCTGCATGGGCAGCATCATGTGAAGCACCGGCATATACACGCTCTCGTTAAGGACGATGGACTGCATCACATTGCGGAACACCTGTTTCTGTTCTGGATCCGTTCCTTTGGTCATCCCGTCCCGGATCAGGTCCGCAAACTTATTCATCCACTGGTTTTTTGCCACCGCCTTTTCATAATCCGTGGTGGCAAGCGCCCTGAGAAGCCCTTCCGGCTTCATCCCTTTAAAGTATTTCTGCATCACGGGGGACTCCATGAGCTCCTTAAATTTTTCCACGACCCGGCTTCCCTCACCATTTTCGTAGCGTGCGACCAAAGCCGCCAAGAGTGCAGAATTTTCCCGCACAAGCCCGCGGTCATGCGTTCCTCCGATGTACTGATTCAAATAAGGAAGAATCTGTTCCTTAATCACAGAGGCATTTGAAGTCGTCTGGCCCGGCTCAGCATGATAATTCAGCTGCTGCTCAAAGACCTCCAGCCGCT
>JAAWAR010000023.1 GCA_022792295.1 Lachnospiraceae bacterium | reverse complement strand
ATCTTTCAGTAACAGGAGCAAGGATTTGATATGTCACAGGAATGTATCATACCAAAAAAGTGCAGGAATTGCAAGCATTTTCACTCATTTTTCCCACACTTTTTCATTATTTTATCACAGTTTCGGCAGGGAAGCGCCAAGAAATTGCCTACCTCGCTCTCTGCGGCTTCCCGTCCGAATTTATTTTCTTTTCAATAGCCCCTTAAGCTTCTCCATATACGGCCTGGTCCATGGAATATTGCCGAGGAGCACGGCTGACGTACACAGCAAAAGCAAGATAGTCGTCCAGTGTCCGAAGGTAAACAAAAGCGGATGATCCGCTGACGAGGCCAGAGAAACGGCCTGGCGGAAATTCGAATCCATCATCTTTCCGAGCACCATCGCAAGAATTAACGGTGCGACCGGATAATCAAACCGGCGCATCAAAAAGCCCATCAGACCGAACAAAAACATAAGCCCCACGTCAAACAGCCGATTGTTGCACGCAAAAGCCCCGACCACGCAAAGACAGGTCACCACCGGAATCATGATATTTTTCGGGACCGTGATAACCCGGCAGATTCTCGGTGCCACCAAAAGCCCCAGGATCAAAAGAGCAAAACAGGCGATAAAGCCGGCCGCCAGGAGCGCATAAAACGCGTCGGGCGATTTTGTGAGAAACATCGGGCCCGGCTGAAGGCCATGCACATAAAAAACTGACAGAATAATTGCCGTAACCGCATCGCCCGGAACCGCCAGCGTCAGCATCGGAATCAGTGCCCCTCCAATGCAGGCATTGTTGGATGACTCGCTGGCCATAATCCCCTCTATGGCGCCCTCCCCAAAGGGGACCTTTGGCTCCTTGACAATCCGTTTCGCTTCATTGTAGGCGATAAACGACGCTACAGGACCGCCCGCTCCCGGCAGGGCTCCCACCAGCATGCCAATCGTTGACGTATAGAGAGACAGTTTCCAGTGCTTTAATACCTCGCGCAGACTGATTTTTGACTTCTCCATCGTCAGGACATTCTGCTCTTGCTTCCTGTTATAAATGACTGTCAGAACCTCTGCAAATCCAAAAAATCCGACAAGCGCCGGAACCGTGCTTACTCCTCCCGTCAGGTTCTGGATTCCAAAGGTGAGTCTCTTTGTGCCCATCAAAGGATCCAGACCGATCATGCTGATAACAAGACCGATCATAACGCTTATGAGGCCCTTTGCATAATTTTTTGTGCTGACGGAACCGACCGTCGCGAGGCCAAATAATGCCAGCAGGAAATAATCCATTTTCGTGAATTTCAAAGCGATCCTAGAGACCGGCGTAGCCAGTAGCCCCAGAGCGATCAGGCCAAACAGGCTGCCGGTAAACGAATAGATTGTCGCCGTGTATAACGCCTTGTATGCCTTTCCCTTCTTTGCCATTGGGTAGCCGTCCAAGGTCGTTACCACGGAGGACGGAGCGCCGGGGATATTGATCAAAATCGCAGAGACGGCTCCCGAAAACACGCCGACCACGTAGACGCCCATGATCATGGCGAGCGCGTCAGAGTGTTCCCAGGTATAGGTAATGGACACCAAAAGCGCCGTCGCCATAGAGACGGATAAACCGGGAATTGCGCCCACAAACAGCCCCGCCACAGAACCGAGGAGAACCATGAGTACGAACCGCACATCCAATACCGACAGGATTCCCATTTCATTCATCTTTTTCTCCTCCTTCCTATGGCAGCAGCACGTGAAGCAGCGTGCGGAATGCGATACTTAAAAACAGGGTGGTCCCCACCGGTACAAAAGCAAGAACAGCCCACTTTCTGACACCCATAAATACCATCATTGCGGCAAGGAACAGCACGGTGACGATCTCAAACGTTGAAAACAGGAAGCTGAACCCCAAGATTCCTACCGTGATGCGCGGCAGCTTCAAAGCAGCCAGCGCTCCATAATAAAAAAGGCACAGTATAAGTGCCGTCACGACCCAGAGCGTCTGCCTGGCACTTCCTTTTTTGGAGATCTCCTCTGCCTGCTCCTTTTTCATCGCCAAAATCCCCTCGCCGATGATCCAGACCGACAGTCCCAGTATGGCAAGCGAGATGAGCAGCGGGAACAGGTACGGAGACTGGCCCCAGTCCTTATTAAACGCCTTCGCATAGGAGGTAAGAGAATACGAGAGCAGCGCAAGGCCGCTCCCGCAGAACAGAATTCCCTCCACAATCAGCGAATGGTTCTTCCGTTTCATTGTTTATTCTCCAATTCTCTTGATGCCGAACTCCTCCGGGCTCTTTTCCGCAACGCCGTTATCATACTGGAGCCAGCAGGTGACGGATTTCCAGTTGTCATAGAATGCCTGAATCGCAGCGTCATCCGTATACTTTTCAAATACCGGGTCGGCGGCGTTTTCCTTCACAAACTCCGTCCACTCCGGATCGGCGAATACCTTCTGAGCCGCCGCCTTCAATACGTCAGCTGCTTCCTTTGGCGTGTCGTTGTTAACCACAAAGCTTAACAGCGTGTACGGAATATTCAGATACTTCTCCGATTCCGGCACGGTTTCGGTGAAGGCCGGAATATCCGGGTATGCTTCCATTCTCTCGCTTGCGAATACCGCAAGGGGCTTTACATCCCCGCTCTCAATATAGCCGCCAAGCGTGGAGATGTTCGGATTCGTGAAATCGACCTGGCCGCCGATCACACCGAGCAGCGCGTCGTTGCCGGAGTCAAAGCTTGTCATGGCAACCTCATAACCGAGCTCACCCAGAACAAGACCCTGATTGTGGCCGCTTCCGCCTGGGCCGGAATGAGACATGGTGATCTTTCCTGGGTTGGCCTTAATATCCTCCAAAAGCTCCTCGAGCGTATTATACTTAGAATCCTTGCCGACAACCAGCACCTTCGGGTCTCCTACCAACGGGGCAATAACCGTGAAATCGTCATAGCCGAGATCACAAATATTCATGGTACGGTATGTGCCCATAGATTCCGCACACACTAAAAGTGTATAACCGTCAGAGGGCTGCTCCTTCACAAACTGGCTTCCGATCGAGCCGGAAGCGCCGCCCTGATTCGTAACCGTGATAGATTGTCCAAGATATTTTTCCAGCATCGCGGCAAGCTTCCTGCCCCAGATGTCAGTGGTTCCTCCTGCACCGTAGGGAATAATCATCGTTAACGGCTTTGTCGGGTAATCGGCCGTTGCCACAAGTACGCTGTCCTCCGCCTCTGCCGGGGCTTCCGTTTTCTCTGTCTCTGCGGTCCCGGCTGCCGTCGTCTCAGCGGCGGCTGCTGTTGTCGCAACCGCAGCGGTCGTCCCCTGCGGATCCACAGAAACGCTGCAGGCCGTCATGGACAGGCAGATCGAAACAGCCATGCCCAAAGCAATCATTTTTTTCATTTCAGGTCCTCTCCTCTTGTTGATTTTTTAAAATACCGTGCCATTATAGCATACACAATCTGAAGATTCAACAAAAACTTTTTCACTTTAAAGCTTTTATGCGAAATCATGCAACAGTTCAAACAAAAACGCTGCTAAAAGTCCGCCTGCTGTGTGTTGCCGCACCTGAATGCGCACACGCCTTCACCGCCAAAAACACAGAGGCACAAAAAACGCCAAAATACCGGCGTTTTTTGGGTACCCGCATGGATATGCCTTCAAACATTAAGACATGGCTGCATACACCGGTCTTTTGCGGGCCTCCCCCTCTCATCTTCCGTTGCAAAACATTCCCGGAGGCTCAGATATCCGAACCTCCGGGAATGTTTTGTGCCGCCTTTTTCAAACTCTTTGTGTTTTTTTCCACCAGACGCCTCGTGACCATGATCATATGGCCGCAGCCTCTGCATTTCAAGCGAAAATCAGCCCCCACGCGTAAAATCTCCCATTCCTGGCTTCCGCACGGATGGGGCTTTTTTAATTTGACAATATCTCCAACCTCATAGACCATTCGGTATCCCTTCTACCGCCTCTCCTAAAATTTCTCCGATCGGACCGCTGATCACAAGATCCGCGCGGCTATCCATTGGCGTCACCGATTTATTGATAAGCACCAGGCGATTCCCTCTGTAATAATTCAAAAGGCCTGCTGCCGGGTATACCGTAAGCGACGTCCCGCCGATGATCAGCACATCCGCCTGCGAGATATAGGAAACCGCTTTTTCGAGTATGTCCTGGTCCAGCCCCTCCTCGTATAATACCACATCCGGTTTAATGACACCGCCGCAGTCACATCCTGGGACCCCCTCCGAGCCGAGTATCGCATCAAGTCCATACGATTTTTTACACTGTGTGCAGAAGTTACGGAGCACAGAGCCGTGGAGCTCCAAGACCTCACGGCTTCCTGCCTTTTGGTGCAGGCCGTCAATGTTCTGCGTGATCACTGCCCTAAGCTTTCCCATTCTCTCAAGCCTTGCAAGTGCCAGGTGCGCCCGGTTCGGCTGTGCGTCTGGAAACAGCATTTTGTTCCGATAAAAACGGTAAAATTCCTCTGTCTTCCTGAGATAAAACGTATGGCTTAAGATTGTTTCCGGCGGATAGGCATACTGCTGGTTATACAGGCCGTCCGTACTGCGGAAATCCGGAATTTTGCTTTCCGTGGATACACCTGCCCCACCGAAAAATACGATATTGTCACTCTCCTCAAGCCATTTTTTTAAGGTCTCCTTTTCTGTCATATATCTCCCCCTTTCTTCTGTTTCCCTCCTATACGACTTCATCCAGGAATACGCCGCGAAACGGCTCGATATACTGCCCCAGGGAAAGCTCGGCCGCCTGCCTTGGCATCTCATATCCAAAAAGCCACTGCGTAAGCTCTGCAATCGTAAATACAGGCATCTTTCCCTGCGAGATAAAGCGTGATTCCTGTGTGAGCTTTGAGCCGCTCTTGGTAAGCGTCCACAGCCAGGCCCCTTGGTTTGCCGGGATGAACAGATCATGTACCCCGATTTCCACTGAAATTTCATCCTGCGGGCAGTCCTCTGCCAGGCGGATATGCTTTAAAAGCGCAGGCAGACAGACAATCCGCCCCATGATCGCAGGCTTTTTCCCGACCTGTGTGCGGTAGCGCTCGCCCGTGTAAAGATACCGGAGCTCCCGTTCGCCAAGCCCCCATTCACTCTCCATACCCACAAACCAGTCCCCGTCATAGATAAGCGAAAGTTCCCCTGCTTCGCTCTCAAGCTCGGCCTTCATGCGCATCAGATATTCTTTATCCCGGATTGCAAAGACATCATATTGACGCTTTAACCAGGCATTCTGCCATTCTGCCAGCTCCTCCAGGAGCTTTTCCCGGCCGCCCGGCACTCTTTTAAGCGCTTGGTCATAACGGAGCACCCAGCTTGGCTGATCGAAAATGTAGCGGAAATCATATGGCCGATACAAAGCCTCGCTCGCCGGCATCAAAAAGGTAAACGGCATACGTTCTTCGTTCATCTCCCGCAGAGCCGTAAGAAGCAGACTTCGCATATGCCCCTTATTTCGCTCGCTTACCGCGGTCGCAACCCCCACGATGTAATCACTGCTCACCTCGGCCCCACGCAGGAAAATCCGGTACGGATTCTGATGCAGCATGGATACAACACGCCCATCCTCCTCGCAGACTAGGATTCGGTTGTCCCGCGTTTTCTCTTTAAAATAGTAGTCGCAGAAGGTGTCTGAATCCTCTGGAAACGCCTCTCTCCACAGCGTCAGGCAGCGGCTCTTTTCCTCTGCTTCCAAATATCGTATCATACCTGTCTTCATGCCCTCTATAAAAGCTGCGTAATCCGGTATTTGCGCGCAAAGTCCATCGGCGCATATGACATTTTTGCCTGCCTAAGCCCCGGCAGCCCCATGTCATCTTCCCGGTTTACGACCTCGGCCTCCTCAAATTCGTGGATTAAAAACTGCTGGTTGATCATCTGATACAGACCCGTGATCTCCGGATTTGCCTTTTCGATATGGATAATCGCCATTTTCTCCCGCTCATTGTAGCTCCCAATCGAAAATGCCTCCAGCCTGCCGTCAATATAAATTCCGCCCATGCGCACATTCAACAGGCTGCAGTTATTTAGAATCGCATGGATCCCCTCGACCTCAAAATCAAGATGCCCTTCCACCTCCTGCCCCTTCTGCTCTCTCCATTTGTCCAAGAAAACCCATACGCTCTGCCTGTCGGCACAGGTGAGCGTGCGATATTCAAAGCGTCCTTCATAGTTTTTCAGAAAATTGTTGAGATGATTTTTCTTTTTATGCAGCTTTTTTCCGGATAATGTTTTTAATGCGTCAGCGCTGTAAAGGTAATCCCGGCTATCTGGCAGCTCTGTTACCTGATACCGCTCAGGCGGCAGATTTAAATACTCCACCGCGGCTTCATCTGCCAGGTAAATCACCAGCGGCAGACCAAGTGTTTCGTTAAAGTACCGCTCTAACTTCTCAAAGTATACAGGCATGTCCTCCATTTTACAGACAGGAAGTGCTGCGTACTGCTTTCCAAAGATATTCATGGTCCATAAAACCGCATCTTCCCCGCAGACCGCATAGTGGACATGGTAAAAATCGGCCCATAAAAAATTGTCCAAAATCACGCTGTCACAGGTTCTGTCATGCCGTTTTCCGTAATATTGTGTCAGAAATGAAATGCTCTGTGCATTCAGCTTCTTAAACTCCAGATCCATCGCTGTTTCCTGCTTTCTTCCTTTTTGCTTTTTTCTTAAACTCTTTCTTATCCTAGACATCTTATCATATTTTTATCCTGATGGGAAGGAGAAAGTTAGTATTCCGTCCAGGACTTTGCATCTGCTGCAAAATCCGTCAGAGTGTGCAACAGTCGAAAGAAACGAGCAAAATCGTTGCTTTTTCTATTGACATTTTAAGGCGGCGGAGTATAATTTAAAGTAATCGAGACCGCAATACGAAACGCAGTTTCATATTATGGAACCACTCGTCTGCCAGTCCATTTTTTTCATAATTTGAAGCTTTTTTATTCATTCTATAATTAATAAAGAAAGAAGGAGACAGGGACAATGAACAAAGTATTGGAACAGATTCAAAAAATCGGTATCGTTCCGGTGGTCGTATTGGATGATGCCAAGGATGCGGCTCCGCTTGCAAAAGCGCTCTGTGAGGGCGGTCTGCCCTGTGCGGAGGTTACCTTCCGTACCGCGGCAGCAGAGGAATCCATCCGCATTATGGCGGAGCAGTTCCCGAACATGCTGGTTGGTGCAGGCACCGTCCTGACGACCGAGCAGGTTGACCGTGCTGTCAAGGCCGGCGCCAAATTCATCGTAAGTCCGGGGCTCAACCCAACAGTCGTAAAGTATTGTGTAGACAAGCAGATCCCGGTCACGCCCGGCACATCAAACCCGAGCGATGTGGAAACAGCGATCTCTCTCGGACTGGATGTCGTCAAATTTTTCCCGGCAGAGCAGGCCGGAGGCCTTAACATGATCAAGGCAATGTCCGCGCCCTACACACAGATGAAATTTATGCCAACCGGTGGCATCAATGCAAAGAACATCAATTCCTATCTGGCTTTCGATAAGATCCTCGCCTGTGGCGGAAGCTGGATGGTCAAGAAGGAACTGGTCACTGCCGGCGAGTTTGACAAGATCCGGGACCTGACCAAGGAGGCCGTACAGACCATGCTGGGCTTCCAGCTTGCCCATATCGGGATCAACTGTGACAATGAGGCAGATGCGGAGAAGACCGCAGATGCTTTCGAGGGACTCTTTGGCTTCACAAAGAAGTCCGGAAATTCCTCCGTATTTGCAGGAACTGCCATCGAGGCCATGAAGTCCAAATATCTCGGAGCAAAAGGCCACATCGCCATTTCCACAAATTCTGTCGTAAGGGCAAAGAATTATCTGGAGATGATGGGATACAAATTCAACGAGGAATCCGCTAAGTTTAAGGGCGATACACTGACTGCCATCTATCTTGCGGATGAAATCGGCGACTTTGCCGTACACCTCGTACAGAAATAAAAAGGATTTGAAGGAGAAAAATTTGTTATGGCAAAGAGAGTGATTACATTTGGTGAGATTATGCTCCGCCTTGCGCCGGAGGGATATTATCGTTTTATCCAGGCTAACAGCTTTGGTGCCACTTATGGCGGCGGCGAGGCGAATGTAGCCGTTTCCCTCGCACATTACGGCCTTGATGCTGCTTTTGTGACCAAGCTTCCGAAGCACGAGATCGGCCAGGCCGCAGTCAATGAGTTAAGAAGATATGGCGTGGACACTTCCCTTATTACACGCGGCGGAGACCGTGTCGGCATCTATTTTCTGGAGAAGGGCGCTTCCCAGAGACCTTCCAAGGTCATCTATGACCGCGCACATTCTGCAATCTCTGAGGCGTCTTTTGAGGATTTCGATTGGACAAAGATCTTTGCAGGTGCAGACTGGTTCCATTTTACCGGCATCACGCCCGCCCTCAATGACACAGTGGCCGGCATCTGTCTCGAAGCCTGTAAGAAGGCGAAAGAGCTTGGCATTACGGTCTCTTGTGATTTAAACTACAGAAACAAGCTCTGGTCCAAGGAAAAAGCCGGCCAGGTTATGGGCGAGCTCTGCAAATATGTAGATGTCTGCATTGCCAACGAGGAGGATGCATCTGACGTATTCGGCATTCGTGCTGCCAACACGGATGTTACACAGGGAGCCGTCAATCATGAAGGCTATAAGGACGTTGCCAGGCAGCTCGCCGAGCGTTTTGGCTTTCAAAAAGTTGCGATCACGCTGCGCGAGTCCATTTCCGCCAATGACAACAACTGGTCCGCCATGCTCTATGACGGTTCGGACTATTTCTTCAGCAAGAAGTATAAGATGCATATCGTTGACCGCGTAGGCGGCGGCGACAGCTTCGGCGGCGGTCTGATTTACGCCTGCTTAAATGGCTACGATTCCCAGGGCACAATCGAATTTGCGGTTGCGGCCTCCTGCTTAAAGCACACCATCGAGGGTGACATGAACATGGTCTCCTTAGACGAGGTGAAAAAGTTAGCCGGCGGCGACGGTTCCGGCCGCGTACAGCGATAACGGATTCTGCTTTCTATTTTTATCGAGATAAAAGGGAGCTGCCGTACCACAGGTATTTAGACGTCTGTGGCACGGCAGTTTTTTTTGCGGCCGCCCTTTAATAAAGTTCCTGATAAATTTTGAACACCCGTTCCTCGTTTAGCGGGACAAAATTGTTCGCCATAAGACGTCCCTGGGTCTCCATGACATTTTTTGTAAACGCAGGCAGATCATCTTTTGTGACACCATATTCCTGAAGACGTTTTTTCGGAAGGATCTGGTTTAAAAGTTCTTCCAGCCTGTCATAAACCTTTGCCGCGGGACAGTCCAGCAGCCCGGCCAGATATTCGTTTAAAACGGCAATCTCCCCGTCCTGGCGGATTTCCATGTAATTTTTCAAAACGCCGGTAAACATGGCATAGTTGCTTTCCCCATGGGGGACGTGATATGTTCCGCCCAGGGGGTAGCTCATGGCGTGGACGGCCGCGCAGCCCGCCGTTCCAAAGGCAAAGCCCGCATAATTGGAAGCGGTCAGGAAATCCTTTAATAACGGGATCCGGGCCTCGCGGCCATCTTTGACGATGACCTGATAGCCGCGGATGAGCATCTCAATCGCCTTATAGCTAAAAAGCTTCGTGTAGGCTGTGGCCTTCGGTGAGAGGCTGGATTCCACCGCGTGAACCAGAGCGTCAATGGAACTGGTCGCAAACACACCGAAGGGAAGCTTCTCCAAAAGCTGTGGGATCAAAACCGCTGCATCCGCGTACATGGACGGGCTTACAAGACCCATTTTTGTGCCAAGACGCGTACGGTTTAAGATGGAAATGTTCGTGACCTCGCTGCCGGTGCCGCAAGTGGTGGGAAGAATCACAAGTGCCCGCCGTTTGGGAAGCTTTGGCGCTCTGTCATAGAGCGTGTCTATGCTCTCATCTCCTGCCACGGCCAGCACCTTGGCGATGTCGATGACCGTGCCGCCGCCGATGGCGATGATCCGTTTACAGCCGGTTTTCGCCACGTCCTTTAGGATTGCCTCGGTCATCGTGTCTGTGGGCTCTCCCACGCCGTATTTCTCCTGGTACAGCACAAAGCAGGCTAAACCCAGATTTCCGAAATACGGCTCATAAATCGCTTCGTTCGTCAGCACCAGATCGGTCTTGCAGAGTTGAAATTCCCTTGCAAAATCCTGGCAGGAATCAAAGCTGTAAAGCTCCGGTTTCCATATAATTTCTTTCATACTGTGTCTTTCCTTTCTTCCGGAAAAGGATCAGCTCTTTCCGGCCGTGAGTTTATCCTCCTTATCCTGCTTAAGCATACGCGGAATGGAGATGAAAATCGGGATAATGACAGCAAAGAGCGCAATGTTTCCAAGGAGCGTGTAGCCCTTCTTTACGATCACCATCAGTCCCACCTGGGACAGAATCCCGCAGGCCAGCAAAAATCCCAGGGATAAAATGAAAAATTTAGCTTTGTGCGAGAGCTTCTCCGTCTTCCAGGCGCCTGCCCACCGATTGGAAAAGTTAAACGTGAAGCTGGGCGCCGTGGAGGCTACGGCGAAGATCACTACCACCCAGTAAACGGCTGTCAGAACGCCGGGAAGATAGTTCTGGCAGATCATCAGGATCGGAGTACCCTTCATGACCTCAGGCATAAAAGGAAGCACGATAGCGCCGGTGATGGCAAAGAGGGCCGTTACAAGAACGCCGATCATGATGCCGGAGCCGATGGCGTCGCGGTTGTCACGGATCTGTTCCGAGTAATTGCTTAAGGTAGACCCCCATGCGGAAGTGTTAAAGCAGTACGAAAGGAACATCAAAAAATGCGCTTTTACCGTGGTGTTGCTCCAATCCAGCCCCACCTGGAAATTACCGATCCGACTCGCCAAAACCTCGCCGCGAATAGAGATAACGGCAATGAGAATCACGGCCAGGCAGAGGACGAGGGAAATCGTCATGACAGAGTTGAACTTCCGTAAAAAACTGGCCCCGTAAATGGTTAAGACTGCAAACAGCAGGATACCCATGGCACTTCCTACGAGTGTGGGGATGCCTAAAAGGGCATTCATCAGTTCTGTAAACAAGGCTACCGTGGCCGCCACGTTCACGAGACCCTTCAGCATGGTAAAAATGTCAAAGAAAATGGTGACGCCGCCGCGCAGAACCGGATTAGCGTCTGGTTTATGAAGTCCATAGAGGGCAAGGTAATACTGATTATAATTTTTGACCTTATAAATGCGGATGAATACCAGACTGACTGCGCAAAAAAAGGTCATAAAAGCAAAAAACATGCCAAGCCAGGCCAAGGCCCAGCCGCCACCCAGGGTTACGATATAGGCGGAGGCATAGACGCCGGAGGCCATATTAGCGCCGCAGTAGGTGCCGAACATCAGGGCGCCTATGCCGAACCAGATAGAAAAGGTTTTCATAAATCCGTCTTGTTTCAGGTTTTCCATTTCGAAAACTCCTTTCGTTGCTGATGTAAAATGTTATCGCCGCTGGCGATTTAATTCAGAGATTTAGGATACACTCCTGCAGGCTTTCTTTCACACATGGCAGTGTACGGCTGAAGAATCCTGTGTCATGATCCGCAGGATCGTACGGTCTGTGGCCCGCATCCCTTCCTGGGCCAGGATCCCCACATTGGTGACGGTTTCGCTCACGTCGTTTCCGATAATACCGTCGCCGCTCTGGAAATTATGACCATCCAGATACATCTCATAGCCCAAGATCCCGGCGTTTACGCTGGCGGCAATTTTCGCCGCACAGGAAGGCTTGGCTCCATCGCAGATAGTGCCGGAGAGAATTGCTACGGCGTTGACGATGGTGTGGGAGACGGCGTCATAATCCGCTCCCTGGAGATAGGCGATACCGGCTCCTGCACCCACGCCGGCGCTGACGGCGCCGCAGTAGGCGGAAAGACGTCCGATTCCCGCTTTCTGGTAGATCGTCACAAGGTCGCTGACCAAAAGAGCGCGGTAGAGCTTTTCCTCTGTGGCCCCTAAATATTTCGCGTATCGAACCACCGGCAGAGAGGAGGTGATTCCCTGGTTTCCGGAGCCGGAATTGATAACCACCGGCAGCTCGCAGCCGCTCATTCTCGCGTCGCTTCCGGCGGCCGCCCATGCGCTGGCCTCCACCTTGATATCGCCTCCGTAGGCTTTTAAAAGCGTGGAACCGATGTTCGTCCCCCAGCTATGGGTAAGTCCCTCCTCAGCAATCGCGGAATTGTAGCTGACCTGCCGTTCCAGAAGCGGGGACACTAAAGCCAGATCCACCTCATTGGCAAAGGTCAGAATATCCTCTAAATTGAGGAGGCTTTTATCTGTAAGCCCCGCCTCGGAGGAGCTCTCTAAGGGCTTTTCGAGAAGGATAGTTCCGTCCCTTTCGATATAGACAATGTTGCAGTGGTTATTGGCAATGTGGACGACTGCCTTGTGGGCTCCGGTAAAGCCGTTGAGGCGAATGTCCAGCATCCGCGGCGTCTCGGGGCATACAATCTCTATGGGTGTCTGCTGTATGTAGGCCGCAATCTGCCCATGCAGGGACTTTGGAACGGAGGAGATGACCTCCAGTTCTCTGTCTGGCGCACCGGCGATAAGACCGGCGGCGATAGCCGCCCGGATCCCCTTTAGGCCGCCGGTATTGGGAACGACCACACTTTTTACGTTCTTTAAGATATTGCCGGAAACCTCGGCCACTACTCTCTCCGGGAGGGCGCCCAGCGTCTCTTTTAGCTTTGCCGCACAATAGGCCATGGCAATGGGCTCGGTGCAGCCGGTGGCCGGAACCAGTTCCTCCTTAAGAATGGAGACATAAGCCGCCTGAATTTCAGGTTTCAGCATGGTATTTAATCCTCCTTACGGGCTGGTTGGCGTACTTGACGGCCGCCTCGCGCACCCACTCTAACCGGGAGTCGTCGATATCGGCAGGAACGGTGCAGTCGGCGCCCAGCATAATGCCCACCTGGCCGGCCTCATCCAGAATTCCGTAGGCGTACTCCTCAACCTCCTCCTTTGTACCCTTGTAAAGAACACCCTTCTGCTCGAAGCCGCCGAAGACTGGCTTTCCGCCAAAGAGCTTTTTGCCCTCACGCAAGGATACCTTTTCGGTGTGGACAGCCCAGTTGTAGGCAGCTGCGTCAAAACCGGTAAACAGGTTTAAATCATTTCCCTGACCAATGAAACCGCAGATATGTAGAATATTCATCTCACTAAGCCGGTTAGCGTCATCGAGAACGGCTTTTTCAGACGGCGAAATGTAGGTACGGTAAATTTCCTCCGGGAAGAAGCCGGACTGGTTGTTGACACTTAAATAAATGCCATCCACTCCACCTTCCTTCATGAGCAGCCGGTTCAGCTCGATAATTCCTTCACTTACGGCCTTGCATGCGGCACCGAGAGCTTCCGGATCTTCCTGGATAAAGCGCTTGATGCAGGTCTCAGGTCCGCCGAGTCCGGGACGGCGTCCCTCCGGCAGGGAGCTTCGCAGAACCAGCGTGGGTGAAAAGCTGGTGGCGTATACGGGTGCGTCCGTGTCCCCGTAGATTTCACGAACCCGCTTTGTGAGCTCTAAGGTTCTTTGCACAAACCGGGAGCTTGTAGACAAGGGCTCGATTTTCCGAAGGTCCGCAGCCGTTTTCACAAAGGAAGCTTCCACGGGCATCAGCATCAGGGAATCGTTCATGATCTTCGCCACATCGGGATCAAAAAGGCGGCGGGCAATGCGGTGACCCTCGATGTTTTTTTCAAACACTTCGTCGTTTTCGATGCCCTTTCCAAAATCAGTCCAGTCCTCCAGAAAATGATGGAAGAAAGCAACGGGAACACGGTCTACCGGCTTGTTCGCCAGGACGTTTAGAAATCTTTCACGTTTTGTCATAGCAGAATCTCCTTTATATTTGACAGATTTGATAGATTCATGGTATCATAAAAACAGTTTTTTGAATAATATATATAAAATTCGGGATTATGAAAAAAAGCTATAGGGAGTACAAGGGGAAACCATTTTGAAGATTAAGGTTCTTAAATATTTCATTACACTGGCGGAATCGCAGTCGATCAATGAAGCGGCGCAGAAGCTGTACATCGCCCAGCCAAGTCTCACCAAAGCACTGCAGCTTTTTGAGAAAGAAATCGGCGTACAGCTTTTTTTGCGGATGCAGTCGGGCATTCAGCTCACAGAAGCCGGCAAAAGGATTCTTCCGGAGGCGAAGCAGATGGTGGAATATTATAACGGCTGGCTGAGCCTTTCAGAGAAACGGCCCCTGGAGGCCGTGGACATCTATATCCAGGCATCCTTTCCGAATTTCTTGCTTCCCAAAGTAGTGCTCCAGTTTAAAAAGCTCCATCCCGGCCTACAGATCCACTGCGAGGACAACCGGATGCCGGAACAGTACATTTCTCAGGATACGGAACGGCCGGTGCTGGCGCTTTTCGTCTGCGGTCAGAAGGAGCTGATGGAAAAGTGTGTACGGGTGCAGGGGAACCAGCCACTGATTCTTTTTAGGGGAGAATATTGCTGTCTTGTGAGCCGGCACAGCCGCCTGGCCCAAAAAAGAAGTGTGACGCCGGAAGACCTGAAAGGGCAGTATTTGGCGTTAAAGTCCAGATGGGATGCGCCCGCCACAGCGCTGCAGCCTCTGCTGCATGAAATCATTCCGACGGTTTCTCCGGCACAGGTGCTCCAGCTTGATTCGGTGGACAGTGTGATCAAGCTTGTACGCACCCAGCCGGATGTCTACGCCCTTTCCTATTATCCGATTTTGAAACGATATTCGGGCGTAGCAGAGGGAGAGCTGATCCGCATCCCCTTTGAGGGAGATTACACGAAGGGAGATTTCTGCCTGTTTTACTCCCGACGGGCGGCCCATCAGTATCCGGTTCTGCAGGAGCTGCTAACAGAGATTCAAAACGCGGCGGCAGGGTTTTTGGCGGAAACGGGCGGCGATTAAAAACAGCCTCCCTTCCTTCCATAAAAACTGGTTGAAACATACAGCCAGCGTGACAAAATAGAAGAATTTAGAAAAAATTTTCAAAAAAGTGTGTCCAGACGGAAAAAATGCGCAAAAAACTCCCGGCCTCTTTTGCTGCTGGCAGCGGCAGAAGGCCGGGAGTTTTTTATTGATTATTGTGACAGATGATTGGGATTCCCTTATATACATGCTCATACACGGTCGCCGCCGATTGAGGCGGCATATTGATACAGCCGTGGGAGCCGTTGGTCCTGTAGATCGTTCCGCCGAATTTTCCGCGCCAGTTCGCATCATGCAGGCCGATGCCGCCGTTAAACGGCATCCAATATTTGACCGGGCTTTCATACTCATAGCTGCCGTTGGCCAGCTTTTTACCGCGCAGTACACGGTTCCTTTCCTTATAATTCAGCGTGTAAAGTCCTTCCGGCGTCGTATGGCCCCTGGAGACATTTCCTGTGACAATCGGGCACTCCACGATACAGATTCCGTTTTCATAGAGGTATAAATGCTGGTTTGCCATATCCACCTCTACATAGGTCTGTCCATAGTCATTCACGTTTCGGCTCGCAGCCGTCCGCACATATGCCGGCTCTCTCGTCTGACTCTGGCATGCTTTCACGGCCGCCACAAGCGCTGCCGTCTCGGCAGCCTGGTCGATCTGCCAGCCGTAATTGCCGTTGACCGCTATGTCATTGCCCGCCGTCGTATGGAAGGGATGCGGCTTTCCATATGTATCGTAGGTCGCCGCAAGCTTCTGTACGTAAGCGGCCGCCATCGCCTCATCAACCTGGAGTTCCGTCCCATTCGTGCCTTTCACCCATTTCGCAAGCTCCTCGCCTGAGAGAATCTCCTGCCGGTCACCGAAACTGTACGTGATCGTGACGTCGCGGAAGCGGTTCATCGTATCCAACATTCGGTTTAAGGTTTCATCCGCTGACGTAACGCCGACCTTTTTGTAGCAGTCCTCCTCTTGCAGCTTGAGGACCGTCCGCTGCTCGTCAAGCGCCGTCTTGACCACTGCTGCAAACCGCTCCATTTCAAGCTCTGTCCCTACAACCTCTGGGATGATGGAAAATTCCTTTCCCTCCTCATATGGAGAAATATAGGCATCCGTCGTCGGTCTCGCCTCCGTCACAAACGGGAGGCCTGCAAGTACCGCTTGGAGCATTGCCTCATCGTAGGAGGCTTCCACACCCACCCAGTAATAGTTCGCTTCGCCAGGTCCGCTCTTTCGTCCATTTTCGTTTACCTGCTGCAGCACCTCGTTTAAGTCGCCCGTAACGGTCAGCTGATAGCCGATGTCCGTGTCCTTAATGCTTGCCTCGCGGCCCTCGGCATCCTGTATTTTCAGTGCATAATATCCTGTGTAGTATTGCTCGATCTGGTGCCTCGCTTCCTCGATGGTCATACCGGATACCGATACGTTATTAACCCGCGTTCCGTGTACGAAGCGATCCGCCGCCTCCTCCTTAGCAGCCGCCAGCGCCGCCTGCGGCATGACCGCAGCCAGCCAGAGAACCGCAAGTCCTGCCGGCAAAAACTTCTTCCATACTTTTTTCATGATCTTGTCCTGCTTTCTTTTCTGTTACTTTGTGCCATTGGCACCTTCTTTATTTTATCCATCGCAAAGAGGTCTGTCAAGAGGCTTTCTTCCAGCTGCAAGCCGCCGGCTCTCGCCGGCGGCCATGGATTATAGAGTATCTCCCGCTTCATCGCTTTCCGGGGCGGATGCCGCCGCCTCGGCTCCGGGCAGCCCGGAAAAGTTTAGATTCCTGGTGATTTTGGCATCATACGTCTGTGCCTTTAAAATATCCCTGAAGTCCACGCCGGTTGCCTCTGACATCGTATCGAAAACCTGCTGCATCACGGTGGCAGTATTACCGGAAATTTGGCTGACGCCGGAGCCGGAATCCTTGCCGCTTCCGTAGATGTTGACTTTACTGATAGAGGAGAGCGGTCTGGCGATCTCTGCAGCCATCTGCGGCATGATCTTCACCAGCATTTCCACGATGGCGGCGTTGTTATACTTGGCGTAAGCCTCCGCCTTCTTCTCCATACCTTCTGCCTCGGCAACAGCCTTTGCCTGGATGGCAGCCGCTTCAGCCTCTCCCTTCGCCCGGATTCCGGCCGCCTCCTGCTCGGAAGCGAAGCGAGCCGCCTCGGCTTTTGCCTTTAGAGCCGCCGCCTCGGCTTCCGCCTTTGCCTTCATGGCCTCTGCCTCTGTCTCCTGCTCATACTTTTTGGCCTCCGCCTCTCTCTGGCGCTTTGCCAGCGTGGCGGCCGCCTCCTGCTCCACCTTATAGCGCTCCGCATCGGCCTTTTTGTTGATTTCCGCATCCAGGAACTGCTGCTGGATCGCAACTTCCTGTTTTCTTAGCTCTGCCTCGCGTTCTGCCTTTGCGATCTGTGCGTTCACGGTAGCAGACTGAATCGTCTTCTCCTGCTCCTGCTTCTGGATTTCATAGGCCGCATCGGCTTCCGCCTTCTTGGTATCCGCCACTTTCTGAAGCTCAGACTGTTTGATGGCCAATTCATTGTTCTTTTGAGCAATCTCCGTCTGCGCGATGACGCGGGCGTCATTGGCAGATTTATCGGCCTCGGCCTGGGCAATGGCGATGTCACGGTCCGCCTGGGCCTTTGCAATCGCCGCGTCTTTTTTAATCCGTGAGGTATTATCGGCTCCTAGGTCCTTAATCAGTCCGTTTTCATCGGTAACATTTTGGATGTTGCAGGAAAGGATCTCAATGCCCAGCTTATCCATATCCTTAGACGCCTTGGACATGACCTGATCGGAAAAAGAATCTCGGTCCGTATTGATCTCTTTCAAAGAAAGTGTACCAATGATTTCACGCATATTACCCTGCAAAGAATCCTGCAGATCCATCGTGATGTCCACGGCCTTTTTATTCAGGAAGTTTTTGGCCGCAAGCTTGATACCGTCAGGCGTCGGAGAAATGCGCACCTTGGCAACGGCATCCACATTTACATTGATAAAATCATTGGTCGGCACCGACTGCTCTGTCTTAATGTCCACGGTCATCTGGCCAAGATACAATTTATCAAGCCGCTCTAAATATGGGATCTTCACACCTGCACGGCCAATCAGGACTCGGGAATCCTTTTTCAGACCGGAAATAATGTAAGCCTGATCCGGCGGTGCTTTTACATAACCGCAGATGATAATAACAAGAAGCAGAATGACGACTGCCGCCACTGCTGCCAGAGTGATAAAAGAATCGTTGAAAATCATACGAGCTCCTTTCTGGTAAAATCTGCCTGTCACCTTAAGTTTTCTGATTATACGATTATATTATCACGTATTGCATCTCATTACAATGCGATTCCCAAAATGTAAAAAGATTGTAAGTTTTTGTAGAAACAAAGACAGATTCTCTCAAATAAGAAGACGCCGGGCGTCATCTTTCTTCATGCTATATACCTCATAGCCCGCCAGGATTTTTTATCTTATTGACTCTGCCGACGCCTCCTCTTATAATAAAAAAGTATACGCTCTGCGCATACTCGTGCCAAAGTGCCGCTACGTTTGCAGCCATATTCTCTGGTATGCGGTGCGCATCCTGACCCGTTATGACCTTTATCTTAATAAGGAGCCAGGAAGAACTTTCCTGGAATAAGATAAAAAAAGAAAGGGGGACTTTCCCATGAACTTCTACAATCAGAAATTTTTATCCGAGTATCCGCTCTCCATCACTCCAATGGCGGAGATCTGTGGATTTCCCGTTCGGCCCGGTATGTTCGAGATTAACGGTTCATTTGCACTCCAGGACGGCGTAAATTTTACGATCCATACACAGGGCGGAACTGCCTGTGAGCTGCTCTTATTCCATCGCAGCGAGAATGAACCTTTTGCCGTCCTTCCTTTCCCCGAACAGTATCGAATCGGAGACGTCTACTCCATGATCGTGTTTGGCCTGGACATCGAAAATATTGAATATGCCTATCGAGTAGACGGCCCTTATGACCCGGCGAAAGGGCTGCTTTTCGATAAGAATACGGTTCTTCTGGATCCCTATGCACTGGCAGTAGCAGGTCAGCGTATCTGGGGAGAGCACAGGGCGAGTACGTACCATGCACGCATTGTAAAAGATTTATTTGACTGGGGCGCCATGCCGCAGTCTTCCAGAGACCTCTCTGAATTAATCATTTATGAGCTGCATGTCCGCGGCTTTACATACCACCCCTCCTCTGGCGTCCGGCACAGAGGTACCTTCGCCGGCCTCCAGGAAAAAATTCCTTATTTAAAAGAACTCGGCGTCAACGCCGTCGAGCTTATGCCGATTTTTGAATTCGATGAGACCATGAATGCCCGGGAGGTTGACGGCAAACACCTCCTTGACTATTGGGGCTACAATACGGTCGGGTTTTTTGCTCCCAATACAAGCTATACGGCCAGTGAAGAATATAACAGGGAAGGCACAGAGCTGAAGGAAATGATCCGGGCACTCCACGACAACGGCATTGAGGTAATCCTTGACGTCGTGTTTAACCACACGGCCGAAGGCAATGAATTGGGGCCGTCTTTCAGTTATAAGGGGTTTGATAACAAAGTTTATTACATGCTCACTCCGGATGGAAATTATTATAACTTCAGCGGCTGCGGCAATACTCTAAACTGCAACCATCCAATTGTCCAGCAAATGATTCTGGAATGCCTCCGGCACTGGACGATCCGTTACCGGGTAGACGGCTTTCGTTTTGACCTGGCCAGCATCCTCGGCCGCAATGAAGACGGTTCACCGATGAACAATCCGCCGCTCCTTAAAACGCTCGCAAACGATCCGCTGCTTGCCAATGTCAAATTGATCGCAGAAGCCTGGGATGCCGCCGGCCTTTATCAGGTCGGCCGGTTTCCGGCACATAAGCGATGGGCAGAGTGGAACGGCCGCTACCGCGATTCGATCCGCGGCTTTTTAAAGGGACAAAACTGGGAGGCCAAAAATGCCGCCTACAGCATTTCCGGCTCCGACGATCTGTACGGCAGCCTGGAAAGTGACGGAAGCGGATATGCCGGCTATAACTCCTCCATCAATTTTCTTACCTGCCACGACGGTTTTACCCTATATGATCTGTATTCCTACAATGAAAAACACAATGAGGCCAATGGCTGGAACAACACGGACGGCAGCAATGACAACCGAAGCTGGAACTGCGGCGCCGAGGGCGATACCACAGACCCGGAGGTCCTGACGCTACGTTTCCGCATGATCCGCAACGCCTGTGCCGTTCTTCTATGCAGCCGTGGTACGCCGATGTTTCTGGCCGGGGATGAATTCGGAAATACGCAGTACGGCAACAACAATGCCTACTGCCAGGACAATGAAATTTCCTGGCTGGACTGGTCGCTCCTGGATAAAAATCGTGAGCTGTTTGAATTTTTTAAATTCATGATCGCGTTCCGCAAGGAACATTCCGTGATCCGCCAGAAACTTCCGGCCGCTGTCTGCGGCATGGATGCCCTCCATGCTCATGATATTAGGGCCGAGCAAACCACTCTCCCAAAGGATACCCGGACATTCTCCATCAGTTTCGCCGGCTATGACCGCAAAAAACGGCGGGACGATATTGTCTATGTTTCGGTTAATTCTTATTGGGAGCCCGTGGAAATCACGCTTCCCGCTCTCAGCCGCTACGGCGCGTGGTACCTTTGCGTCAACACGTACGGCGATGCAAACGGCCGTTTTTTCTATCCGGCGGGAAAGGAAATTCATATTCACGGCTCATTTATTTTACAGCCTCGATCCGTAGCCGTGTTTATCCGTAAAGATTTTTAAACTTCAGCGTCTTTTTCCCTCCATCGTCTGCCTGATGATGTCCCGCATGACTTCTTCATCAATTCGTCCGCTGACGTACCCGAATACATTGCCGTCTGCGTCGATCATGAAGGTAGTCGGGAGGGAATAGACTCCGTAGTTCATAAACTGTTCGCCCGATTCATCCATGAGCACCGGATATGTGTATCCGTTTTCTTCCAGAAAATCCGTGATTCCCTGCTTTGTCTTCTCCTGTCCCTGAGAGGGGCCTGCAACGCCTAAGATCACCAGGGAATCATCCCCGCTCTCCTGATATTCCTCATAAATTTTCTGAATATCCGGCATCTCGGCACGGCATGGCGGGCACCATGTCGCCCAAAAATTGAGAAATACGACTTTTCCTTTATACTCTGACAGCGTATGGCTGTTCCCGAACTGGTCCGTCAGCGTAAAGTCGATGGCCGGGAGAAGGGGGCTTTCGGCTTCTGTCTCCGATTCTTTGGGGACAGCCGGCTGCTCCTCTGCCTCCTCTGCTTTTTGCGGGGCTTCCTGAGAAGGCTGGGATCCGCCTGCCGACGGATTCAGTTTTCCCGTAAACATAAGGGCCCCCATGAGAAGCATAAGAACACCGCCCGCCTTTACCGTGTATTTTACCACCTGTCCATGTTTTTTGAAGAATCCCAGCAGGGAGGCGGCAAAAAAACCTACGGCCAAAAACGGAAGTACAAAGCCCGCCGTGTAAACGCCTATCAGGAAGATCCCGGCTGTCTGTGTGGACGCAGAGGCCGCCATAAGCAGTACGCTGGCCAATGCAGGCCCCACACAGGGCGTCCAGGCGAAGCTGAACGTAAATCCCATAAGAAATGCCGTCACAGGGGACATTGCTATTGCCTCTATCCGGAACGGAAGGCGGTACTCCCGCTCCAGGGCTGAAGCTGTCCCAAACACACCTAGCTGATACAGGCCAAATAAGAAAACAATCCCGCCGCCAACCCTGGCAAAGAGCTGCTGCCGACTATGAAAAAAGCGGCCGGCTGCCGTCATTCCAAGCCCCAAAAGCAGGAAAGCGAAGCTGACCCCCACGACAAAAAGCAGCGTATTCCCCATGACTCTCTTTCGGTCATACTGAATACGCCCATCCTCCCCCGTCTTTTTTGTCCCGCCTGACAAATACCCGATATAGAGCGGTAAAAGCGGGAGTATACACGGGGAAAAGAAGCTTACGATTCCCTGCAAAAATACTGTCAGCGCGGATATCTGTATATTTAATGAAAAGCCCATGCTCTGCCTCCTTTAGATCATGAAAATCGGCTTCCGCCAAAATTAAGGATTGTCCGTTTTGGCTCTGATAGACACAGCTTTTCTGTGTCTGCCTTCTCTTAATCAAGCTTAGACAGGAGCGCTACCGTTTCCACATGCACGCCCCATGCAAACATATCCACGCACCTGACCCGCTTTACCTCATACCCGCCCCCACAGAGTACCCGCAGATCCCTTGCCAGCGTGGCAGGGCCGCAGCTTACATAGACGATCCTTTTGGGCGACATCTTTAAGATCATGTCCAGACAGGCCGCATCGCATCCCTTTCTGGGCGGATCGACGACGATCACATCTGCGTAGATCTGATTTTTTTTATACTGCTCGGGCAAAATCTCCTCTGCCCTTCCCTCGAAAAATTCCACGTTTTTTATCCCGTTCAGTCTGGCATTCTCACGGGCATCCCCGACCGCTTCCGGGACGACCTCCACCCCGTATACAAACTTGGCTCTCTGCGCCAGAAACAAAGAGATCGTACCGATTCCACAGTACAGGTCCCATACGGTTTCTTCGCCTGTAAGCCCCGCATATTCCAGGGCCAGTGTGTAAAGTTTTTCCGTCTGGACCGGATTTACCTGATAAAAGGAAAGCGGCGAGATCCGGTATCGGATGCGGCCTATATAATCTGTAATACAGCCCGGGCCCCAGAGGTTCACCAGCTCACGCCCCATGATCACATTCGTTTTCTCCATATTTACATTCAGGGAAATACTGGTCATCCCTTTCAGTTTACATAATGCGTCAACCAGCTCCCCGGCCCTTGGAATATTTCTTCCGTTAAGGACGAGACAGACCATCAGCTCTCCGGTCCGAAAGCCTTTTCGGATCAGGACATGACGAATCAGGCCCTGATGCCTTTCTTCATCATAGGGCTTGATTTGCATTTTTTTCATGTGTCCGCGGATGACTGCCAGAATCTTTTGATTTTCTTCCACACCCAGCAGACAATCCTCCTGTTCAATGATCGTATGTGTACGTCCGGCATAAAAACCTGCGATGATTTCGCCGTCCTTGTTTTGTCCGAACGGAAACTGTGCCTTATTGCGGTAGCGCCATGGGTTTTCCATGCCTATGATCGGCTCAAACAGAAACGTTCCGCTATCCAGACCCCCGATCCGTACCAGGCTGTTCAGCACCTTCTTCTCCTTAAACGCAAGCTGTGCCTCGTAGCGCATTGCCTGAAGCTGGCAGCCGCCGCACTGTCTGGCTGCGGGGCATGCCGGCTCCGTGCGGTCTTCTGACGGCATAAGGATTCTCATAAGCCTGGCAAAGCCGTAGGTCTTTTTAAACTTTATGGCCTTCGCCTCCACCAGGTCGCCGCACACGGTGTCTTTGATAAACCAAATATATCCGTCCAGCCTTCCGACACCAGCACCATCCTCGCTCATGTCCTCGATCCGCACCGTAAACGTATCGTTCTTCCTGATCTCCATCTTTACCCTCGCTCATACTCTGTCGTCTTTCTCAGATTGCTCTCCATAAAGCGATTATAACCAAGCCAGCCATTGTTGTCCCCGGCACTCTTTAAAATCTCCGTCATTGTCTCCAGCTTTGCATCCGTGTTATCCGCCAGGTTGAGCGCAAGTGCCTCTATGAGCGCCGGCTTCTTGGGTGAACCGTACTCCAGCTCCCCATGATGAGCCAGGATACAGTGGATAAGCTCCGTCTCCAGCTTATTAGGGAAACCGGGGATCGTACGGATACGCTCCTGCACCATCTGTGCACCAATCATAATATGGCCGATTAACTGCCCCTCGTCCGTATAATCATTTTCCGGGAAAACCGAGAGCTCCCTCGTCTTTCCTATATCATGAAACATGGCTGCCACAAGCAAAAGATCCCGGTTCAGCGCCGGATATTGTTTGCTGTAATATTCACACAGCTTCATTACACTGACCGTATGCTCCAAAAGCCCCCCAACAAAACCGTGGTGCACACTCTTTGCAGCCGAATGGCTGCAAAAAGTCTTAACAAAGGCCGGATCGTTTAAGAAAAAGCTTGCAGCCAGTTTTCGCAGCGGCTCATTTCGTACCGAAGTGATAAACTGCGTAAGCTCATGCAGCAGCATTTTTATATCTTTTGACGTGACAGGAAGATAATCGGCCGGATGGTACTCCCCCTCGTCGGCTCTGCGGATCCGCTTTACATTCAGTTGAAACGCATTCTGAAACACGGTCACATCGGCATCCACACATACGTAATCCATCGCACCGAATTCGCCGATCCCCGGGGAGTTCAGCTCCCATATTTTTGCATCAATCGTGCCGGTTTTGTCCTGCAGTGTAACGGAGCCGTACTCCTTTCCGTTTTTTGTCAGGGCAATCTGCTTTGTCTTACACAGATACACAGATGATACATGCATTCCTTCTCGAAACGTTTCAATAAATTTCATATGATTTCTCC
The DNA here is from genome assembly GCA_022792295.1 of Lachnospiraceae bacterium. Lineage (GTDB taxonomy): Bacteria > Bacillota > Clostridia > Lachnospirales > Lachnospiraceae > CANQGL01. Next base: position 49,197 of record JAAWAR010000023.1, on the reverse strand, counting down.
TTCAAACGCTGAGCCAGGCGTACTACCTGGCTCCTATTGTGATACTGTATTCAATTTCTTTATAGGCATCGATCCCCTTGCGCCGAATGGTCAGGTTAAGCGTATCGCCCGCGTTTTTGTCCTCCAGACGGCTCTGGAACTCACGGATAGACGCCACGGTCTCCCCGTTAACGCCTGTGAGTATATCGCCGTTCTGGATTCCGGCACTGTAGGCAGGCCCCTCTGCCATGCAGTCGGTGATATAGATGCCCAGAGGAATCCCCTCTGCCTGCATCGACTCGCTGACATCTAAGCCCATAATACCCACATACGGAATCTCCTCCCCGTTCGTCAGCTTCTGAAGAATTCCCTTGTATTCGGAAACAGGCATAATCATCGTCACATCCGGCGTCTCATCGCTTTTAAATTCTTCCGTAGCCCAGCCGATCAACTGTCCCGACAAATTCAAAAGAAAGGTCCCCTTCTCCACATCGCAGTCAAAATCCGCATACAAGACCCGGGTCTGGCCATCTGCCACCTGCACGCTTCTCGCAATGTACGAGATCAGCCCCTGCCCGACAGAATGGACGCGGCCTGCCGGGCTTCCGACCGCCACCACCGGATCCCCGATGCGGACCGTATAGGAATTGCCAAGCTCAACCGCCTTAATCCAGTTCATCGTAGAGTCCGTAATATCGGCAGTCTTTACACGAATCGCGGCCATGTGGGCAACCGTGTCGCGCTGTTTGATCTCCCCCGGTGCGACGTTTCCGTCCCCGAAAATGACATTCAGCGCATCCGCCTCCTTGACTGCCTGCTCTCCGGTCAGGATCACGGCCTCACTGGGATTGATTGCAACAATCACACCTGCATACTGACCCGCACTCTCCACCGGATTGTCAAACCAGTCCACCTGACGGCGGACCGCCGCTACGGTTACAATTCCCTTATCCGCTTCCTGGCCGATTTCCTGCATGATGCGCTGGGCCCCCGCAATCTGTTCCGGTGTCCATACAAAGTCCTGCAGCGCCTTCTCTACGATTTCTTGTATTTCCTCGCGGAGTTCGTCCGGCGGCGCCTCCTCAGCCGTCTCCTTCATCGTCTCCATAGGCGCAGTCTGGCCCCCCGGCTCCGCATCCTTTGCGATCGTAATCGGAATGCCCGAGGAAGTGGTCTCACTGCCAAAATATTTTTCTGCAAACGGCCTTGAAACGACAAACGTCACCGCAGCCACAACGCCAAACAGGACGGCAACCAGCAAAAGGCGCAAAAGGCGCCCGGCCACCTGGCGCTTATTGATCGGTGGCTTTACGATTTTTTCCCGCATGAATTTTTTCTCGTTTGGTGATCCTGCCATGTGTGCTCCTTCTTAAACCAAGCAGGAGAGTAAAAATCTCTCCGCCGTGCTCCGTTTGAGTATTAAGCAACATAGCCTGACGGCTTTGTTTTTTCTATTATAAAATTTTTATCGGAATTATGCAACAAAAATGTTTAAAATGCGGGCGTCTGTCTTTTCCCCTTCCCGAAGCAGTGTGGCAGAAGGCAGTGCAAAAATTTGTCTAGGATATTGAACCGGTTTGTGTTATACTAGAGTGTGTTCACGGTCCAGAAAGGAAGCTTTTATGAATCAGAAAGTATTAAAGACACTGGAATTTTATAAAATCATAGAGAAATTGGCCGAGTATGCCGCTTCAGAACCCGGCAAACGCCGCTGCCTCGGGCTTTTGCCCTCCTCGAACCTGGATGAAATCCTGCAGGCGCAGACGGAGACGGCAGACGCTCTTGCGCGCGTGCGCTTAAAGGGCAGCATCTCCTTTGCCGGGATCCGGGATATACGCGATTCCCTGAAGCGTTTGGAGATCGGAAGCTCTCTTAGCAGCCATGAGCTTCTCTCGGTCAGTGCGCTCCTGACCTGCGCCGCGCGCGTGAAGCATTACGGGCGGAATCCCGAATCCGAATTGCCTGCCGATTCTCTTGACGGAATGTTTACTCTCCTTGAGCCGCTCACGGCGGTCAACACGGAGATTTCCCGCTGCATCCTCTCCGAGGAGGAGATCGCTGACGACGCAAGCCCGGGCCTGCGCCAGGTACGCCGCCAGATGAAGCTCACGGCGGACCGCGTTCATTCCCAGCTAAATTCTATTTTAAACTCTAGCCGCTCCATGCTGATGGATGCGGTAATTACAATGCGGGACGGACGTTACTGCCTTCCGGTAAAGGCTGAATATAAAAGCCAGTTTCAGGGCATGGTCCATGACCAGTCCTCCACCGGCTCCACGCTCTTTATTGAGCCCATGGCCATCATCAAGCTCAACAATGAGCTGCGGGAGCTGGAGATCAAGGAGCAGAAAGAAATCGAAATGGTGCTCGCGGCCCTGAGCGCCGGGCTTGTTCCCTATACGGAGACACTTTTAACCGACTTCCAGGTCCTCACAAACCTGGATTTCATCTTCGCCAAGGCGGCGCTCGCCCGTTTTTACAACGGTTCCATGCCCAAATTTAACGACCGTGGATATATCCATATCAAGGACGGACGCCATCCGCTGCTGGATCCGAAAACGGTGGTGCCGATTCACATTTATCTTGGCAGTGACTTTGACCTATTGATCGTCACCGGCCCCAACACGGGCGGCAAGACCGTATCTCTAAAGACGGTCGGACTGTTTACTCTCATGGGACAGGCCGGCCTGCAGATTCCGGCCTTCGAGGGTTCGGAGCTTGCCGTGTTTGACGAGGTCTTTGCCGATATCGGAGACGAGCAGAGCATCGAGCAGAGCCTCAGCACCTTCTCGGCCCATATGACAAACATCGTATCTATCCTGGAGCAGGCGGACAGCCGCTCTCTCTGCCTGTTTGACGAGCTGGGCGCCGGTACGGACCCGACCGAGGGCGCTGCGCTTGCTATTGCCGTCCTTTCGTTTCTGCATAGCATGAAATGCCGTACAATGGCGACCACTCACTACAGTGAGCTGAAGGTATTTGCCCTGACAGCCCCCGGTGTGGAAAACGCCTGCTGTGAATTCGATGTGGAAACTCTAAGGCCTACCTACCGGCTTTTGATCGGAATTCCCGGAAAAAGTAATGCCTTCGCGATTTCCAAAAAGCTCGGGCTTCCTGATTTTATCATTGACGATGCCAGAGGCCGCCTCGAATCCAATGAGGAAGCATTTGAGGATCTTCTTGCAAACCTTGAAGCAAACCGCATTACGATCGAGAAGGAACGGGAGGAGATCGCACGCTACAAATCCGAGATTTCCCGTCTGAAAAGCCGTCTGGAGTTAAAGGAGGAAAAACTGGACGAGCGTCGGGAGAAGCTGATCCAGCATGCAAACGAGGAAGCGCAGCGCATCCTGCGCGACGCCAAGGAGACCGCCGATTCCACAATCCGCAGCATCAACCGCCTGGCACAAAGCTCGGGTGTCGGAAAAGAGCTTGAAAAAGAGCGTACCAGACTGCGTGAAAAGCTCAAGAACGTTGACAAAAACTTAAGCATCAAAAATGAAAAGGGACCGAAAAAGACAATCTCACCCAAAAAGATCCGGATCGGAGACGGCGTGCGTGTCCTTACCATGAACTTAAACGGCACCGTGAACACGCTGCCAAACGCTAAGGGTGAACTTTATGTGCAGATGGGGATTCTTCGTTCTCTCGTAAACATCAAGGACTTAGAACTGCTTGACGAACCGTCCGTCTTTGGCCCCGGCCTGGATACGGCTTCCGATAAGAAAAACAATACAGGCAGCGGAAAAATTAAGATTTCCAAGTCGTTTTCCGTCTCGCCCGAGGTCAATCTGATCGGCCTGACTGTGGATGAGGCCATCCCGGTCCTCGACAAATATTTAGATGATGCCTACCTGGCCCACCTTCCGCAGGTGCGCGTGGTACACGGCCGCGGAACCGGCGCCCTGAAGGCCGCCGTCCACAGGCATGTGAAAAAGTTAAAATATGTAAAGGAATTCCGGCTCGGCGACTTCGGCGAAGGCGATACGGGGGTCACAATTATAACCTTTAAATAAATCGGCTGGAAATGGGAGGAATACAGCATGGTGGATAAGCAGCGAATTCTGATTGTAGACGATGACAACAACATCGCGGAACTGATTTCTCTGTATCTGATGAAAGAGTGTTATGAGACAAAAATTGTCGGTGACGGAGAATCCGCCCTAAAAGAGGTCCCGGCCTTCAGGCCGAATCTGATTCTTCTCGACCTCATGCTTCCGGGCATGGACGGCTATCAGGTCTGCCGGGAGATCCGGATGTCCTCGCAGACTCCGATTATTATGCTCTCCGCCAAGGGCGAGATCTTTGATAAAGTCCTGGGGCTTGAACTGGGCGCTGACGACTATATGATTAAGCCTTTTGACTCCAAAGAACTCGTGGCACGTGTCAAGGCCGTGCTGCGCCGTTATCAGACCGGTTCTTCTTCCTCTAGCCCCTCCTCAAAACAGCAGGGCGAATATGTGGAATATCCCGATCTGATTGTAAATCTGACCAACTACTCGGTACTCTACAAGGGGCATTCGGTGGATATGCCGCCGAAGGAACTGGAGCTTTTGTATTTCCTGGCCTCGTCTCCGAACCAGGTCTTTACACGTGAACAGCTTTTAGACCACATCTGGGGCTATGAATACATCGGAGATACCCGGACCGTGGACGTCCATATCAAACGTCTCCGCGAAAAGATCAAGGACAACGAAACCTGGGCCCTTTCTACGGTATGGGGCATCGGCTACAAATTTGAGGTCAAACGATGACGCACTCCCTCTACACAAAATTCATTCTCGGCTATCTGCTCTTTGGCCTTTTGGGGTTTATTGTGATCTCCACGCTCTCCTCGCATATCACCTACCGCTACCTTGTCGAGAAAGAGGCGGGAGCGCTCTATGACGAGGCACATCTTCTGGCCTCCGCCTACAGCGACGTCTACCAGGGAAAGAATATGACTCTGGCCGCCGCGGCCCCACAGCTCGAGGCGGTTTCTGCCTATCTGGGCGCTTCCGCCTGGGTCTTAAACCAACGGGGAATTGTCGTGGCCGAGACCGCTCCGGCCTCTCACGTCGGTGTGAAGATTGCAGGCTTTGACCCGACTGCTACCGGGAACCGTTTTTATATGACCGGGCACTTTTTTGACATGTTTGAGGAAAAGATGCTTTCTGTCACGGCGCCGATTACGGGAAACTTTAATACGTATGGCTACATCGCGGTTCATATACCCATGTCCCATGTGCTCCGTGGACGGGATCAGATTTTGAATATTGTCTATTTTACGTCGCTTGTAATCTTCGTTCTCTCCCTGATCATCCTGTTAGTTTTCACAAAAACCGTATTCTTTCCATTAAAAAAGATTACGGAGGGCGCCAAGCAATATGCTGACGGAAACCTCGGGTATTCGATTCACGTAGATACCTCGGATGAGATGGGCTATCTGGCCGATACGCTCAATTACATGTCGAGCGAGCTTAATAAGCTTGAAGAATATCAGAAATCATTTATCGCAAATGTCTCCCATGATTTCCGCTCGCCCCTCACCTCCATAAAGGGCTATCTCGAGGCCATTTTGGATGGGACGATCCCGCCCGAGCTGCAGGAAAAATACCTGCACATCCTGATCTCGGAGACAGAGCGCTTAAACAAACTGACCGAGGGTATGCTGACGCTCAACTCCTTAGACAGCCGCGGGTTTTTATCGCGCAGCAATTTCGACATCAACCGGGTCATCAAGGACACAGCCGCCACCTTCGAAGGCCTGTGCAACGCCAAAAATATTATCCTGGACCTGACCTTCTCTGATGATTTACAGATGGTTTATGCCGATCTCGGGAAAATCCAGCAGGTGCTTTACAATCTGATTGACAATGCGATCAAATTCAGCCACGATGACTCGGTGATCTATATCCAGAGTCAGGTCAAGTATGAAAAGGTCTTTGTCTCTGTTAAGGATACGGGAGCCGGGATCCCCAAAGAAAGCCTCAAAAAGATCTGGGACCGCTTCTTTAAATCTGATACTTCCCGCGGAAGGGATAAAAAGGGCACCGGCCTCGGTCTCGCCATCGTAAAAGAAATTATCCAGGCCCACAACGAAAATATCGACGTGATCAGTACGGTCGGCGTCGGCTCCGAATTTATCTTTACGCTGCCGAAGGCGGCAAAATTATAAAAGCCGCATCCAAGCGATGCGGCTTTTTGTGGGATCATTTTCTACCTCTCCCCTGCCCTGTACTTCGCAAGCAGGCGGTTGATACGCTTCGTCGGATTCAGAAGCTCACTTAACGAGGAGTCATGATTCAGGTTGTCAATGATGAGCGCAATGTACTTGCTCATGTCCACGTCGATGTAGTACGGCTTGGACAAAAGCTCCGGCGTCTGATAGACCAGATTCGTCGTCAGAACCCTGTCAATCAGGCCATTGTGGTAAAATTCGTCAAATTTTTTCAGGCCGCTTGTAAACAGGCCGAACGTTGTACAGATAAAGACCTTTCTGGCCTTCCGGTTTTTCAGCTCGCGGGCCGTGTCCAGCATACTGTCACCGGAGGAAATCATATCATCAACGATAATTACATCCTTTCCCTCTACGCTGCTTCCCAAAAACTCATGCGCCACAATCGGATTACGGCCGTTTACCACGCGCGTATAATCGCGCCGTTTGTAAAACATACCCAAATCCAGCCCGAGGACATTTGCAAAAAACACCGCGCGCCCCATCCCGCCCTCGTCAGGGCTGATGACCATCATGTGATCGCTGTCAATTAACAGATCCTTTTCGTATTTCAGCAGGTACTTGATGAACTGATAGATCGGCTGTACCGTCTCAAAACCCTTTAGCGGGATCGCATTCTGCACACGCGGGTCATGCGCATCAAACGTGATGATGTTTTCCGCGCCCATATCCACCAGCTCACGCAGCGCCAGCGCACAATCTAACGACTCACGCCCGGTTCTCTTGTGCTGGCGGCTCTCATAGAGAAACGGCATGATCACATTGATCCGGCGTGCTTTACCGCCGACCGCCGCAATGATTCGTTTCAAATCCTGGTAATGATCATCGGGAGACATATGATTTTGAATCCCGCACAGGGAATAGGTCAGACTGTAATTGCATACATCCACCATGATATATAAATCATCCCCACGGACGGATTCTAAGACCTCTCCTTTTGCTTCTCCTGACCCAAAACGCGGCGTTCTCGAACCGATGATATACGAGTCCCTCTGATAACCGGCAAATGCGATCGTCGTTTTATGTTCGCTCTCTCTTTCGTTTCTCCAGTCGACCAGCCATTCGTCCACCTTTTTCCCGAGCTTCTCGCAGCTCTTTAGCGGCAAAAGCCCCAGCGGCCCGGCCGGTATTGTCTCGATCTGTTTCTCCTCGTACAGCATATATTTTCTCCCCCGTGTCTATGCGGCCCCTGCGCTTTCCTGCATGGGCCTGTCCGAACTGTTATACTTCCTGCCACTCATAACCTTATCATTATCCGGGCGTTTCGTCAAGCCTGTTTGTCGGCTTTCAGCCCGCAGCCTCTGCCATCCGCAGGTCGGCTCCCACAAGCGGAATCACTCGGTACCGGCTCATGATCCGGGACGTGACCCGCTCGGTAAAATCATCCTGGAGCCGGGAGATTGCAAGATTTGTTGAAATGATCGTCCCCTTTTTCCTGTTCAGCCGTTCATTGACGCAGTAAAAAAGCTGTGACGCCGTAAACGTGTTGATTAGCTCGGTCCCCAAATCGTCAATAATTAGCAGATCGCACTCCAGGATATACGACGCTTTATCCCTGGCCTCCTCGTCATCCCGATCCCCGAAGCGGCTTTTGGAGAGAATGTCGAACATATCTGTCGCAGTCAGATAGACCACCGAAAAATACCGACGGATCAGCTCCCTTGCAATGCAGTTGCTTAAAAACGTTTTCCCGCATCCTGTATTCCCCGTAAAGAGAATACTGCCCTTTTCCTCTGAAAACTGCTCCACAAACGCCTTACAGTCTTCAATTACCGTAGACATATATGCATAGACCGTCATGCCAAGCTTTTCATGGATCGTTTCCCTGTCATAATATTCCATCGAAAGCGTATCAAAATTTTCACGCTGCAGGATTTCGCGGATATTCGACTGGTCATAGAGAATCTCGATCTCCATGTGCCGGAAGCAATGGCATTTTTTTCCATCCGCATACCCCGTATCCCGGCAGCTCGGACATTGATAGTGCATCTCCAGATAATCTTCCGGATAACCGGCCCGCCGCATGGAACGCGCCTTCTGTTCCCTGAGAAGTGCCGCCTCCTCCTTAAGCATCTTTTCTTTGGCCGTATCGCCTTTCAGCCTGCACCGCCCCGCCTGTGCCATAGATGCCGTGATCGCATCCGACAGCCGCTCCAGCTCTGGGAGCTCTCTATAAAGCGCCTGCCTGCGTGCGTCCTGCTCCCGCTTGTTCTGAAACTGCCGCTGATTGTAAACACGCATGATCGCGTTATATTGTGAATTACTGAGTCCCACTCTGAGCCTCCTCCTTTTGCTGACGCCTGCGGATATTTTCAAACACAAGCTCCTCATACTGATTGGTCCGCTCATCAAAATTTTTAAACCGGTTCGGAGACGAAACTTTTTTCGCAGCCGCTCTCGCCTTTGGCGGCTGTTTTTCGCTCTGCCGCTTCTTATCCAGCTCGTCCACATCCCGCAGGACCTTTACGCCCTTTTCCTTCCATCCTGTCAGAATCTTATCCGCATAAGGGAAACTTGCCGTGCCGGTCGCTTTGATCGTACGGTCGCATGCTTCTGCCACAAGCTTATAGTCAAAGCCATACTCCCTAAACCATTTTTTCATATACGTCTGCTCTGTGGCTGCCGGACTTCTACCCGTGATTCCAAACGCCTTCATCACTGCGGAAACATCTTTTGAGTAGCGCAGAGTATATTCCCTCGCCTCCTCCTTCGTCTGAATTCCAAGCTGATACCAGTTAAGCGCAACCTTCTCAATGTAGCGGATACTGGTGTGGCCCCCTCCGGCGCAGTATTCTGCCAGATACTCCAAAAGCTCACAGGTCATGTGCAGCCCGTCGTAAAAAAACGCAAATTTCTCGCATTCAATCTGTGTAAACGTCTTTCCCAGATACTGCTGGACCGCGTACAAAAGCGCGGAAAACTCATCGTCCTCCGAAAGCCGCTTAAGCCGTTCGTAGCCGTCCTTTGGTTCGAAAGCTGCCGCCTTTTCCGCGGGCTGTGTGCATTCGCGGGTCGCCGCGGACTGCGCCGTAGCCTCCTCCTTCTCCCCCGAAAGAACGCCCGCCTTTTTCCAGTAGGCAAGCGCCCGCTTCACATCCGCTTCCGTGTGATTCAGCGCATCGGCAATGTCGGAAACGGTCAGCGTCTCAAGCCCGCTCTCATGACGCAGGATGTACAGAAAGACCTTTACATACTCCCCATTTGCCGCTGCCATATACGTATCAATAAAGCAATTCGGAACCAAAACCGCCGGAACGGACAATCCATCCTTTATTCCTATTCCCATCCCATTTCCCCCGCTTTTCAAACAGTCGCTTTCTTTTTTCCATCATAGCATAAATTCCCACAAAAGAAAATAGGCCCGCTTATCCACGGCCTCTCTTGTGGATATTGTGGATTATGTGGACAGTGTTATTGCGCAAAGGCATAAAACAAGCAGACTTTTATTTGTTTCCCTGCTCTGCCTGTCCTTTTTGCCATACGTGTTTTTTCTGTTATGTAAATCAAAAATCCACAGAATTCTCAACGCCTGTTTGTTGAAAACTCTGTGGATATTGTGGATAACTTACTGTCCTAGGAGCCTTTCCCCTACTTTTACGATGTCTCCGGCCCCCATAGTTATCAACAAATCACCGTTTATACATTTTTTTAAAAGAAATGTCTCGATTTCATCAAAGCTCGGAAAATAATGCGTATCCGTCCCCAGCCCGGAAATTTTTTCTGCCAGAAGGGCAGAGCTCATCCCCAAGGTATCTGTCTCACGGGCCGCATATATATCGGCAAGCACCACATGGTCGGCCGCTGAAAGAGCCTTTGCAAAGTCCTCCAGCAGAAGCTTGGTCCTTGTGTACGTATGGGGCTGGAACACACACCAGATCTCTCTGTGAGGATAATTCTTCGCGGCCGAAAGCGTCGCGGCAATCTCCTGCGGATGGTGCGCATAGTCGTCGATCACCGTCACCCCGCCGATTACACCCTTTTTCTCAAATCGTCTGTGCGTTCCCGAATATTTGAGAAGCCCCTCCTGAATTACCTCACCCTGAACCCCGGTCTCATGAGCTGCCGCAATGGCGGCCAGAGAATTATAAACATTGTGCAGTCCCGGCACTTTAAGCGTGATCGTTCCCATGCGGCTGCCATCCATAAGAAGTGTATAGGAGGCACATGCCCGCTCATCAAACACAATATCCGCCGCACTGTAACGACTCTTTTGCGGATCACTTCCGACTGTAATGACCCGAATCGGAAGCCCTTTGTAAAAATACTCCGGGTTCCGAATGTCACTGTTGAGAATCAACGTTCCTCCCTCCGGCAAAAGCTCTGCAAAGCTCCGGAATGAACGGCGAATCTCATCCAGATCCTTAAAAAAATCCAGATGATCGGCCTCAACGTTTAAAATAATCTCCATCGTCGGGAAAAACGAGAGAAAGCTGTTGGTATACTCACATGCCTCAGTGACAAAAAGCCCAGGGCCGCCGACACGGATATTGCCGCCAATCGAATCCAGCATTCCGCCGACAGAGATCGTCGGATCCTTCTTTGCCGCCATCAGAATCTCCGTCAGCATCGAGGTTGTCGTGGTCTTTCCATGCGTGCCGGATACGGCCACAGACTGCCTGTAATTTTTCATGATCTGCCCCAAAAGCTCGGCACGCGTCAGGATCGGTATGCCCCTTTCCACGGCTGCCAAAAACTCCGGGTTATCCGCATGCACAGCCGCCGTGTAAACCACCGCGTCGATCCCTTCTGTTATATTTTGTGCACGTTGCCCGTAAGCCACTCTGGCCCCATGCTCAATTAACCTCTTTGTAAGCTCGGACTCACGCGCATCGGAGCCTGATACTGTAAACCCCTGTTCTAAAAGGACCTCGGCCAGGCCGCTCATGCTGATGCCGCCGATCCCGATAAAATGTATATGGCCCGGCTTTGTAAAATCTATCTGATACATGTGTTTCTCCTCTCGGATTCCTACCTTTAGTATATGCTGCAGAGCGTACGATGCACTTTTCTCGTCCACCTACTGCCCGGGCCGGTCCTTTGCCTTTTTTCCGCTTATGCGGCAGTCCTTTTGCTAAACAGGACATGCTTATACCGCAAAAGTGCGGTTAGAAAAAGCTGTCCCAGGACACCGACCGCCAAAATCTCTCCGATTGCGATCGTCACCATCATGAAACCGATCATGTCCGGAGAGCCGTAGGCATATCGAAGGACCCATGGAATGAGAACCGTATTCGAAAGGATCGGCGGCAGGGATACAAGATAGCGGTTCCTTCGGACCGCATAACTTCCCAAAGCCCCAATGAGCGTCGCAAGACTTCCGAATACTACGTCAAGCACGGCCGCCGATCCCAGCAGGTTTGCAAGCAGACAGCCGATAAACAGCCCCGGAATGGCAGCCGGAGTAAAATAGGGAAGAATGCAGAGTGCCTCGGAGATCCGAAACTGCACGGGACCGAAGCTGATCGGTGCAAACACCAGGGTAAGTACCACATAAACGGCTGCGATTGCCGATCCATACACCATATGCCACACTGCCTTTCTGTCGCCGGACAGCCGTGCATAGAACGGGCTTCTTGTTTTTTCTTTTTTCATATTCAGTTTTCTCCTTTAGTTTTGTTGTTTTGCCTTTAGACATTCTCTAGGCCCGATGAGGAAGGTCTCGAACTCACCGGTCTCTGGCCACAGATGCTACTATAGCACATGCCCGTCAAAAATGCAAGCAGGCTGTGTTGGCCGCGCCTGCAAAAGGGAACCGCTCAGATACCTTGATTGTTACAGGCAAACATCCATCCTGAATCGTTTAAGGCGATGGATGTCTGCTCATTTTTCTACGTTTTCTTACGGTCGGCGCAGCAAGCAGCGCCGACCTAACTGAATTGTCCCTACAAAAGTCCCTGCAGCAGGATCGCCAGGATCAGCACCGGCAGAATATAACGCAGATACCCCTTTAAAAGCTTCGAATCCGGGAGCTTCATCCCCTCTCCCTCATTTGCCTCTGCCAGATACCGGTCATAGCCCCAGCCCCATTTCGTGACACAGAAAAGCAAATAAACGAGGGAGCCAAGCGGCAGAAGCAGATTGCTGACCAAAAAATCCTCGCTGTCCAGCACGTCGCGGCCGCCAATCAGACGGAGCTCGCTCCAGAGATTGTAGCCGAGCACACAGGGGAGGCTTGCGAGCAGAATCACAACGAAATTGATCCCGACCGCTTTCTTCCGGCTCCAGCCAAAATTGTCGATCCCGCAGGCGATCAGATTCTCAAACACCGCAATCACGGTCGAGACGCTCGCAAAGGTCATAAAAAGGAAAAACAAAGTCCCCCAGAATCGGCCCCCGGCCATATTGACAAACACGTTCGGCAGCGTGATAAAAATAAGCTTCGGCCCTGCATCCGGCCGCACGCCGAAGGAAAAGCAGGCCGGGAAGATAATGAGTCCCGCCATCAGCGCCACAAACGTATCCAATGCACAGATGCGCACCGCTTCTCCTGCAAGCGTATTTCGTCTGGACATGTAGCTGCCAAAGATCTCCATGGCGCCGATTCCCAGACTCAGCGTGAAAAACGACTGATTCATAGCCGCCATGATAACCGTGCCGTATCCGGCCTCGGCCGCCCGTGAAAAATCGGGTAGCAGGTAAAAGGCCACGCCCTCCCTAGCCCCGGAAAGCAGAAGACTGTGCAGTGCCAGCACAAGGATCAGAGCCAAAAGTGCACACATCATCCATTTCGTAATCCGCTCCAGCCCTCCCTGGAGCCCTGCGCTGCAGACAAGGAAGCCGGCCGCCACGGTAAGTACCATCCAAGTCCCCATCTCCCACGGGTTTCCTAAAAGCGCCTCAAACACGCTCCCGGCCGCGCCGGAATCAAGCCCGTTAAACGTACCGGCCGCGAATTTAAAGAAATATCCGAGCATCCACCCCGAAACCGTCGTATAGTACATCATCAGAAGATAACAGCCCGCCATGCAGAACCAGCCGTGGATATGCCAGCGGCTCTGCGGCTTTTCAAGCGCCCGGTAAGCCCCTACTGCACTTTTCTTTCCGGCCCGCCCTACGGCCAGCTCCATGGTCAGGACCGGAACACCCATGCAGAGCAAAAACAGCAGATAAAACAGGACGAATACACCTCCCCCGTTTTCTCCCGCCACATAGGGAAATCTCCACACATTTCCGATTCCGATCGCGCACCCGGCACTGACTAAAAGGAAGCCAAGCCGGGAGCGGAAATTTTCTCGATTCATCTTTCTATCTCCTTTTTTGTATTTTTCTTTTTCGGGCTCCTGCACACACCCGTTCCAGGCGCCGCAGCCGTCGGCACAGTAGCATCGTCAAAATGCCGGCTCCGATCCCGTCAAGCAGGACATCCGAAACACGGCCGGCCCTTCCCGGGACGAAAAGCTGGTGAATTTCATCCGTACAGGCATAAAATATTGTCAGGGAAAAAGCCCTTTGTGGCCATTTTCTGCCCCGCATCCCGGAGCCGTACAGCGCAAACAGGACCGTGCCGTAAAAAATCGTATATTCTGTCATGTGGGCCGTCTTGCGGATCGGCAGACTGAGCCTTTCACACCAGACCTGCACGTCGGTCTGCCCCGCATCAAAAAGCCCCGTCGCAGCGGCGATCCGCAGAAGGAGCCGCGTCACCGAATCACTCGCTTTTGTGGATTCAACGGCAGGCTGCGCGGAAAACCCGAATATCAAAGCCGCCATTCCCAACGCCGGGAGCCACACCAAAAGCGTCCGCCAGCCCATCTGTTTCATGCCTTGTTTCCTGTTAAAAGCCATGGAAGCGTCCGTCCCTTCTACCGGATCTGAGAGAGGATCGACGGATCCTTGATCTTTGTATCCTCCGCAAACAGCAGGATCTTCGACAGGATCTCCGCCGTCTTCGGATCGTCATCCACAAACGGCAGGAACAGCCGGCCGCGCTTTTGCGAGTGAACCGGAACCACATACAGCATCGCATTGCCGAGCTGATGGACGACACCGCTCCCCAAATGCACCGTATAACGGCCCATCCGGCCGTCAATCACCGCATGGCTGCCCTCCAAGCAGACGTTTTTGATCCCGAACAACTCCAGATTGCCCCTGACGATCGCCCGGCGCATCTCTACGGTCGAATGGCTGGTCTCCGGATCCACGCCGCCTGCATGGGCAACGCTCACGGCCAAATCCACATCCCGCATAACCTCGCTGTAGATCACGTTTGGGATGTCCTCGATCTTGAGCGTCTCAAAGGTCTTCCGATTCGTAAAGACCACATATTCCAGCGTCGGCGCCTCGATGTCGCTCGGCGAAAACCAGTCGGCCATTGCATATATTCTGGCGACAATGTTTTCTTTATAATAAATCTTCTGGAGTCCGTCCTCATAGTCGGCCACCCACCGACGGCTTTTCAGGGCGCCTGCCGTCTTCTGCGGCTGGATCTGGTTCCCGGCGAACATGAGGGAATGCTCTTTTTTAAGCTCCTCCGGAAGTTTTACATACAACTCGCGGAATACCTGCTTAAAGGGCTGCAAAAGCCTGCGCTCAAACAAAAGCTTCTGCCAGTCCTGCCAGTCGCCGTTTTGGTAGAGATCGAACGGATGGGCGATGAGCAGCGTCTCCTCCGGTGAAAGTTCGGTACGTGCCCCCGACCGGTCCTCAAGGCCAGATTCTGTCAGGAAGCCGAACCGGCGCTCCTCCTCTCTGGCCGTCATCAGCACCAGCGGTTCTAAAATCGGCCGTACGACCGGATTCTCCATCAGCGCCAGAAGCTCCCACGCCTCGAAGGCCGTCCTGTCCTCCATGGCCTGCTCCAGCATGAGCCTGGTCCGGCTGTACTGCTCCTTTAACTTCTTGTTCATCTCCTGGTATTCCAGTACCAGAGGATTCTTCTTTTCCTTTGCCGGCACCGACTTAAGCGCTTTCCCGTCCTTTTGGCAAAGAAGCGCCGCTTTCCCCGTCTCATCCACGGAAAGCCGGATCTGCGCGCCGCCCTCACAGATCGGCGTCCAGCCCAGATAGGCGTCCAGATTTTCGGTCAGCTTCGTCTCCATGCGCAGTGTCAGCCGCATCACATCCGTAAAGCCCGCGTTGACGCTCAGATTGCGGAGCGCCAGCTCCACGGCACGGCCCTCGCTTGCCCGCCTCTGCGCGCCAAAGCTTTTGCTTTCCTTTTTGAACCTCTGGATGAACTGATAGCGCTCCAAAAGCTCATCCTCTCTCCTTAACCGGTCCTTTGAGAGCGGCAAAAGCCCCAAGCTCATTAAAAGATCTTTGTTCCGCTTGGCCGTGATCTCTACAGCAAGCTCCGGAAACGTTACATTCCCGCGGGCCGCATCGGCGTATTTGCGGGCTCTCGCATGAGCTGCCCCGCTTGAGGAGTACTTTGCCGCATCATAAAGGAGCTTAAAGTCCTTCTCCCCCAGCTTCTCATATGCCTCAGAAAACCAATGAATGTCAAACGCCCCATCTTTAAGCTCCTCCGGCGACAGCGGCGTATATTTGGCGACCATCGAGGTGACAAATTCGTCCATCCGCTCACTGGTATGTGCCATGAAATAGTAGCAGCCGCTCTGGAAGCCGGGAACCTTTAAGTATTCCTCAAATATCGGGATCCACTGCTCTGCGTACATGGCGACCTCTACCAGCCGTTTTTTCGTGATGCTGCTCCCCTTTAACGCCTTTTTCAAATCGGCGGCCGTCTCGCCCGGAGCGGGGCGGCACACCTTCAGGAGATGGCTTAAGACGACCCGGCGGCTCGTCCTCTCCGCCCCATAAGCATAATTGCTCCGATACAGTGTGTCCTGCCCCAATGCGTTGAGGATGCGGACGAGTGTGTCGATGCCGTACACGACGCGGATGGATGAGATATGGAACGAAAACGGCGTTTCCTGCTCGCCGCGCACCAGCTCCACCGCGAGCACCAGCGGAACCAGCTCCCGGTACATCTCATGCGCAAAGGCCATCTCCGGCATCTCATCCCCGATCGTATCGAAGCGGTACTTGCCCTCCACACGTTTGATGCGGCCCGAACCGAAGAACTTATCGACGTCCGCCGGCCTGGCCTCCCGGAAGGAGAGCGCCCCCTTTTGTTCCACCGTCGTGACCGGCCCAAGGAGTTCCCCGATGTTTAAAAGCGTAAACGCGGCCTTATAAAACTGCTCCTTGTCCCAGAAGCCCCGTTTCCAGCACTTCACATAATCCCGCATGGAAAGATACGGGGAACGGATATAGCCGCCCTGCTGGCTTTTCGCCTCCTTGTCTTCTTTGAGAATCCGGTTGTAGCGCTCCTGCAGCCGGAAGCGCAGTGTAAACGCGCTGTCCCAGTCTTCCTCCCCGTAAAGCCCCAGCCAGCTGCGCAGCTCATTGAAAATCGGCAGCTCCGCCGCCCGGCGCTTTACGGTCTCGATCGTCCCGTTCCAGCGCTTCTGATCGATCTGATAGACTGCCTCCGCATCATCCATGACCTCCAAAAGCCGGGCCGTTCCAATAAGCCCCCAGTGAACCAGCAGGGAATCCGGGACATACTGGCGAAACAGCGCATCGACCACGATCGATGCCTGCGCCCCGAACCTCAGCCCCTGGACCAGCTCCTTAAACGGCGGCTTCTTTAAAAGCCCCTTTCCGAACGCCTTTTTATAGAGTGCCAGATTTTTCTCATAGGCTCCCCGCCCGCGGCGACATTTCTCGTACAGGCACAGCTCCATGAGAAGGCCCGGCGTCTGAATCTCCTCCTTATAGAAGCCCTCCCACAGCTCCCGGAACGGGTATTCGTCAAGTGGTTTCAGCTCGGGCGTATCGGCTCGTCTCCATCTGCACCGGTCAAGCCGGGTTCCCAGAAGAAGTTCGTCTCCGTATGCGTTCGTATATTCCCGCGTCTGATTTTTTTCGATCAGCTCATTTAACCTCGTCAGAGCGCGGATGCAGGCCGCCTCACCGCGGGAAAACAGCCCGGCCGCCTCGCTTCCATCCACCTTTACGGGCGGCAGCGTCCACTCCCGCTCCGGGTCGTACAGGCCGTAGCCCGGCGTGTTCAAAATCTCCTGCGCCTCGCTCCCTTCTCCGACCAGCTCCTTCAGAAGCACCTGTTCCTTTGCCGTCGGCTCCGTAAGCGTCTGCAAAAGCGGCTTCAGAGCGGCAAACTCCGCCTCATTCTCCTTTTTGGTCCGCATAGCCAGCTCCAGAGCTCCCATGTGGCATTCCTCGGATTTTTCTTTTAAAAGCCGGCCGATGCAGCCGCGCAGCTTGTCTGCTCCCTGGCGCTTTAAAAGTGCAAGTGTCTGGGAACGTCCCTTTTTATACTTCAGATTCTTTTCGATCTGCTCATAATCCCCGTCTGTCAGCTCCATGTCCTCCACGAGCCGAAAAGCCGCATTCATGGTCCATTCCTCGGGATTGTGCAGGAGCTCAAACAATATTTCCTTCTTTGCCGGCGTATCCGGACGATATAAAAGCACTCTGGCCGCTGCGGCCCGGGTGGTCGTCCCGTAGGTCTGTCCCTGGCCGATCGTAGGGATCAGCGCCGCCGCCTCGTTTAGACAGGCCGGATCCTGCAGCATCCACGCCAGGTAGCAGATGCGAACCGCAAGATCCGAGCGGCTTAAGGAGACCTGATACCAGGGGAAGATACACGGATCCAGAACCAGCCCTTTCTTGGGAATCCCCTCATAGAGCTTCATTAATACGTCATACAGCCTGCGGGCCTCCGCCGCATCCGCAAACAGCTCCTCGGGCGCCACCTTTTTTGGTTCCACCGCCTTGTCATCCCGCAGCGAGTACGTCCTCCCATTCTCCTCACTCTTTAAAAGCTCCCTAAACTTCCAGCCGGCCTCCTCAGCCATAAAGCTCGGCATAAAGCAGGCCGCAAGCTCATAGTCGTCGGAATACTGCAAGAGGACCTCCTTGGCCGCCTGCATTTTGAGATCCGGGCTCTGCAGGGAGCGGTTAAAATAGGAGGCAGTCATTTTCTGATTCTTCGTCCCGCACCGGATCATGGCAAGCTCCGCGTCGATCGCCTCCTGCGCGTCGTAAAAGCCCAGGCCCCAGAGTGCACAGCTGATCGCAATCGAATCGTTCGTCTTTAGCTGTTCCATACAGAAGCTCTTATCCCGCACGCACTGCCCCATCAGCCGTACCAGCTTGTCTGTAAGCCGGTCCACGCTGTTCTCGTTGAAGATTCCGATCCACGTCGCGACCGAGCGCTTGATGGACGAGTAGCGGACCAGATTGTTGTCCTCAATCACTTTAAACAAGGAAAGGAAGGCCTCCGGACGGCCTGCATCCATACTTTCACATACCGCCTGCCTTGCACCCTCCTGGAGCCTGGCAGCAAGCAGGAAGTCTCCGAGCAGCTTATACATATCTTCCCGTCTGCTCTTTATAATGCCTAAGATCAGCTCCCGGCTGATCATCGCCGTGTTGCCCTCGCCGAGCAGAATCTGTTCCACGGCCTCTTTGGCCCCCTCGTTTCCCCTATCAAGCTGTGCCGCCAGGATCCCGCTGTACTGCCAGTATTCCGTCCTCGCATGGTCGTAAATCTCCGGCGGTACCTCTCCGGTCAAAAGCTTTGCCAGCGATCCGCCGTAAAAGTCCAGACGCGAATAGGCCCACAAAAGCCAGACACTGGGCCGGACAAACGCCACATAGCTTTTGGAGCGCACCGAACGCCTGTACCAGCCTGCGGTAAACTGGAACTGATTCATCTCGTCAAGCGCATAATAAAATTCCTCCTGCTGTCCTTTCGGCACGCATACATCGACAAGGCCGGACAGCCTGGCCTTATAAAGAGCACTTAACGTCCGATAGGCCTCCTTCTGCAGAAGCTCCGTCATCCATTGGGTTGACTTTTGGCTGATCCCGTTCCCCGTTCCGGGAAGCAGCGCCCGTTCCTCTGCCGTAAGTCCTGCCGCCCGCTCCCGGACCCGGCTAACCCAAATTTCCCGCAGCTTACTTCTTGTCTGATAGGTAAAATCCGCCATTTTTTCTCCTTCCTACATTCCCGACAGCATGGCCAGTCTGATAAAGGTAAATACGGTCTCCCCGCTTAGGGGAAGCTCTCCGTCCAGCTTTGTGAGCTCTGTGTCATCCGCAAAAATCCGATAGAGCCCGTCTAAGAAGCACTGGACCGCGTTTTCCTGCGCCGTCTTAAGATCCGCGTCGTTTCCCCCGCGCAGTCCAAACGCTACCTTTCCGGCTGCCGCCTTCTCTTTGATCTCCTCCTTTGTCAGATAAGGGAGAAGCTGGCCCGTATCCTTTCTCTCGTTGTATTCGCGCACGCCGAGTTCGACCAGCGCAAGAATCAGCTCCCGCACACTCTCCGGCCTTTTGGGAAGCGCATATGCCGCCGGCTCTGTGCCTCCCCTTCTTTCTTTCCCCAGCTTTTTCATTCGAACATGGATTGTGTACAAAATTTCCCCTCCTTGCTGTATATGCATTTTTGCTGCAATTCACCCTTTTGCTGACCGACCGCGCTTTTTCCCCATTATACTAAGAAACCAGCCGGCACACAAGAAAATATTTCCCGTATGCCAGCCGGCCTTTCGTCCAATACGGCTTTTCCTCCTGCGAGGCTGGTCCGATCGGTGAGATCAGACTCATGCCGGTTTCTCCTCAAAAATCATCGCGCTGTACGGCCCGATCTCTACAGTCATCATTCCATCCTCAACCGGATACGCCAGCTTTCCGACATTATATCGTTTATCTCCTGTCTCCATGATCCTGTGCATACAGGAGCCGGCCACCTCCACCTGCCAGACCGGGATTCGAACCCGGCGTCCGTGTCCCTCGCTGTTTATGACTACGATGCCCCGATCGTTTTCCTGAAAACGGCCATACGCGATCACTCCGTTTTCCGCGTTAAGCGCCTTAAATGAGCCGGTTCGAAACGCCCGGTTACGGTTACGGATGCCGCTTAAATATTTGTGAAGCTCGACAATTTCCCAGTCCTCCCGGCCCCACGGATAGGTACGCCGGCTGTCCGGATCCGTCCAGCCGCAGACCCCTGTCTCGTCTCCGTAATAAATGGTCGGCGCGCCCGGCCATGTCATCTGGATGACAACCGCTGCATAAAAGACCCCATAATTAATTCCCGCGGAAGCCGCCGCCGCGCCCATGGATTCCAGGCGCCCTCTCATCCCGTTTGTCCTGGTCAAAAAACGCGAATGGTCATGATTTGAGAGCTCGTTCATGGCCGCTAAAAGCGAAGCCTCCGGCATACGGCTCATCCCTGCCATCATAAAGCCAAAAAACGCTTGACTGTTGTGGTGTAAATGGTCATTCTTTGCATCGCTGTGCTTTTCCATCCCTGTAAGAAACCAGGAAACCGGTTCCATGAATGCGTCATAGTTCATGACCGTGTCCCATTCGTTTCCCTGCAGCCACGGCTGCACATCCCCATAATGCTCTGCCAAAATCAACGCCTCTGGGTTCACCGCCTTGACCACGCGCCTGAAATCCTGCCAAAACTTGTGATTCATCTCCGGCGAATGCCCCAGGTCGGCTGCCACATCGAGGCGCCAGCCGTCAATGCAGTACGGCGGTGAAAGCCACTTTCTCGCAATATCAAGGATATACTGATACAGCCCCCTCGAGCCCTCATAGTTTAACTTGGGCAGCGTATTGTGATCCCACCATCCCTCATAAGAATCATTATTCGGCCAACGCCAATATTCCTCGTCACGAAAGCGGAAAAAACTCCGGTAGGGGCTGTTTGCACTCAGATAAGCCCCAGGCTCATAACTCCCCTCCTGCTCATAAATCCGCTCTCTGTCAAGCCATTTATTAAACGAGCCGCAGTGATTGAAAACGCCGTCCAGGATCACTCGCATCCCGCGTGCATGGATCTCCTCCACGAGCCGGACAAAAAGGGCGTCACTCGCATCCAGGTTTGCCTTATCCGCCGTACGGACCGCATATTTTCCGGAATGACTGTTGTCTTTTGTCCCACTCTCCAAAAGTTCGTCACAGTCCTTGACAATCGAGCCGTAGTGCGGGTCAATGTGCTCATAATCCTGGCAGTCGTACTTATGGTTGGAAGGCGACACAAATACAGGGCTCAGATAGATCACCTCAACCTTCAGGCTATGCAGATAGTCCAGCTTGTCCAGAATCCCTTTCAGATCTCCGCCGTAAAAACGGTATACATCTGGAACTGCAAGCTCCTCGTTCCAGTCTTTGACCCGCTTCACAGGGGAGCCGATATACAGGTATTCTCCGGTCTCCACATCATTTTTTCGATCCCCATTGCAAAAGCGATCCACAAAAATCTGATACATGAGCGCGCCTTTCGCCCATGCAGGCACGTGGAATCCCGGCGTAATGCAGAAAGAATTTTCCGGCCGCAGATCCGCCGAAACACCCAGCCGGTTAAATGTGCAGACTTCCTTGCCTGCCGTGATCTCAAAATAGAAATGTATGGAAAAATCAGGTACCCGAATCACCGTCTCGTAGAAATCAAAACGGCCTTCTGTCTTTTTTATAATGAATTCTCTTTTTACCTTTTCATGGTGGCAGACCAGATATACATGATCCGCTTCATCTTTCGCAGTCCGGAATCTGAGCGTCACCAGGCTTTTGGCCTCCGGCTCCTCAGGACACCGGTACCGGACCGTTTCGTCACAAAAGAATGCTCCTCGATTCATAAGGAAGCTTCACCCCCTGTTGCTATTATACTAGATATTTCTCTTTTTTGCATCTTTTTTTTATAAAAGCACAGAAAAAGGACCGGTGGGGAATCACCGGCCCTTTTTCGGAAAAGGTATTATGTCTCTTATGGGGTATAGCAAAAACTATATAATGTATTGGGGGGTTACGAGTAGTACTATAGCATAGCTTCCCGCATAAGTGTGCACAAACTTTAATAAATATGAAAAAATCTTTTTGTTACTTTTCACTCTGTCCTGTTTCTTTTTAGTAAAAATTAACATTCAAAAACAAAAATATATGTTTTCTTGTGTTTCTTTTGTACAGAATCGAAAAACTTTATTTTATTAAGAGCACTATATAAACAGCGCTTCAAACTCCTCACGCCCAATTTTTTCTCTCTCAATCAAGAGTTCGCAGCATGTATGAAGCACCCGTTCATGTTCAAGGATAATCTTTTTCGCCTTTTCGTAGCACTCATCAATTATCCGTTTGATCTCCTTATCGATCGTGCCTGCCACATTCTCGCCGTAGCTTCTGGTATGGGCCAGATCGCGGCCGATGAAGATCTCATCCTCATCACTGCCGTAATGAATCATGCCGACCCGCTCCGACATTCCGTACTGCGTCACCATTGCCCGCGCAATCGACGTGGCCTGCTTAATATCCTGGGAAGCCCCCGTCGTCACATCCTGGAAAATCAGCTCCTCGGCAATCCGGCCGCCCAGGGCCACCATGATGCTCTGGAGCATCTTCCCCTTGGTATTAAATACTTCATCCTGCTCCGGCAGAGGCATCGTATACCCGGCCGCCCCAGTCCCGGTCGGGATAATCGAGATCGTATGGACAGGGCCCACATCCGGCAGTTCATGGAACAAAATCGCATGACCGGCCTCGTGATACGCCGTGATCCGCTTCTCCTTCTCAGAGATCACGCGGCTTTTTTTCTCCGCGCCGATCCCAACCTTTACGAACGCCCGCTCAATGTCCCGCTGGACGATAAAACGGCGCTCCTCCTTTGCGGCCAGAATCGCGGCCTCGTTTAACAGATTCTCGAGATCTGCTCCCGTAAAACCTGCGGTCGTCTGCGCGACCCGCTTCAAATCCACATCATCCGCCAGCGGCTTTTCTTTGGAGTGAACCATTAAGATTTCCTCACGGCCGCGGATATCCGGCCGGCCGACACCAACCTTCCGATCAAAACGGCCGGGCCGCAGAATCGCCGGGTCAAGAATATCCACACGGTTCGTCGCCGCCATGACAATGATCCCCTCGTTGACACCAAAGCCGTCCATTTCCACAAGAAGCTGATTTAATGTCTGTTCCCTCTCGTCATGGCCGCCGCCCATGCCCGTGCCCCGGCGCCTGGCCACCGCATCAATTTCATCAATGAAAACAATACAGGGCGCGTTCTTTTTTGCGTCTTCAAACAAGTCCCGGACCCGGGAAGCGCCGACGCCGACATAAAGCTCTACGAAATCCGAACCGGAAATCGAAAAAAACGGAACACCGGCTTCTCCGGCCACAGCCTTTGCAAGAAGCGTTTTCCCGGTTCCCGGAGGGCCCACCAGAAGAACGCCCTTGGGAATTCTGGCGCCCACATTCATATATTTTTTGGGATTCCTGAGGAAATCGACGATCTCCTCAAGCTCCTCCTTTTCCTCCGCAAGACCGGCCACTTTCTCAAAGTTAACCGAATTGGTCGTGCTCATTCTGGCACGGCTTTTTCCGAAGTTCATCGTCTTGGCATTTGCTCCCCCAAGCCTCGCATTCATGTACATGAGCATGAATCCGATCACAACCGCGGACAGACCGATCGGAAGCAAAATCGACATCAGATAGTTCTCCTGCGGTACATTTTCCAGCCGATAATCAATCTTATGTTCGCTGAAAAGCCGTTCCGCCTGCCCCACATCCGAGACAGCGATCTCCCGTCGCGTTCCGTCTGTGGTCAAGATTGTCACGGTCCCGGTCGGCGCCTGCCTGTTCTGCTCGATTAATGCTTCCTTGACCGTCCCGTTCTCCAACTCCATCATGAATTCCTGATGTGTCATTTCTTCGCTGAACAGGCTGCCGGACATCGGGAGCGCCATCAGAAGGGAAATGAGCGCCGACGCCAGCAAAATCAGCATGATTCCGCGAATAATCTGGTTCTGTTTCAACTGTGTGCCTCCTTCAACTCTATGTAACAGTTTGGAACTTTTCTGTTACAATTACACTTCCACAACCCCGATATAAGGCAGATTGCGGTATTTCTGGTCGTAGTCCAGGCCGTAGCCCACTACGAATTCATCCGGAATCGCAAAGCAGGTGTAATCCACCTTCACCTGCTTTTTCACACGGCGTTCCGGCTTGTCAAGCAGCGTACAAAGCCGGATCGACGCCGGATTCCGTTTGTTTAACAGCTCAAGAAGGTAGGCAAGCGTCCTCCCCGAGTCAATGATGTCTTCTACAATCAGAACGTCCTTCCCGGCAAGCGGTTCATCCAGATCCTTGACAATCCGCACCACACCGGAGGACTCCGTACCGCGCCCATAGCTGGAGACAGACATGAAGTCTATGGAAACCGGGACCGTAAGCCGCTTTGCGAGTTCACAGGTAAAAAATACACCGCCCTTTAAAATACAGATCAGGTGAATCCTCCTTCCCCTGTAGTCCGCGCTGATCTTTTCTGCTATCTCATTGATCCTTTTATCGACTTCCTCTTCCGTCAGTAGAACACGAATCTTGTCCTCCATGGCGCTTTTCTCCTTTGTCTGCTTTAATTTCAATTACTGTTCGGGTATCCTCTGACAGCTTGTAATAATCGCTGATCCGGTATCCGACGATCCAGAGAATATGGCTTCCCTCTGCGAGAAGCAGCAGCATCTCCCGCTCCCCGCGCGGTATCTTTTCATCAATGAAATACCGTCTGAGCGTTTTTTTCTTCCCTGCAATCAGGAAATAGTCACCGCTTCTTCTGGTTCGAAAAACTAACGTGCCTTTTATTTTATCATAATCAAACCATTTCGTATACTGCTTTTTCGGAATTTCCGTACCTTTTTCCCAGGCGAATACACGCGTCCCAGACGGAACAAACGGCCGGAAAACTCTGTCTACCTCCTCAGTCTCCCTCCTGATCGTCAAGGTCTCATAGTCTCGCACGGCCGTAAAGCCATCCGGAAGATCTACACGCAGCCCATACCCCGGCCCTCTAAGACCCATAACCGAGCGGATATGGCGCTCGGTTATGTCTTTTTTCCCACAGGCAGCGCGTGAAAACAGCTCACGGACAAGGTACGACCGTATAATTTCCGGCTGTGCATCAAAAAGTTCAGTCGAGATGGAACAATCGTTTCCCAGAAGTCTGCCTGCTTCTCTCTTAAAATACGCATCCGCCTGACCGGCAAGCACGGCAAACTGCACGATGTGGGCGGCGGCCTGGTTATTGATCTGCTCCGTCACCCACGGGAGCAGAACGTTGCGCAGCCGGTTTCTCATGTAAACGTTTTCCTTGTTCGTCGAATCGGTACGCCACGCAACCCCCTTCGCCGACAAATACGCCTCTATCTCCTGCCTTGAAAATTCAAAAAGCGGCCGAATGATTTTCCCTCTGACCGCCGGAATCCCGGCCAGTCCAGCCAGTCCGCCCCCGCGGAACAGATTCATGAGTACGGTCTCGGCCTGGTCGTCTTTGTGATGCGCCGTTGCAATGCGGCCGCAGGAAAGCTCTCTTGCGGCCCGCTCCAGGCAGGCATAGCGGAGGCTGCGGCCCGCCTCCTCCACAGACATACCGCGCTCCTTTGCATATCGGGCCACATCCTGCCTCTCCGTTTTAAGCGGGATGGCAAGCCGCTTGCAGAGCTCTCGCACGTATTCCTCATCCTGATATGCCTCGTCACCGCGAATACCGTGATTTAAATGGAAGGCTGCCAGACGGATTCCCAGTCTCTCTTTCAGCGCAAAAAGCAGGAAAAGAAGACAGACCGAATCGGCGCCCCCCGACACTGCCGCCAAAACGCCGTCTCCCCTGTCTGCCATATGCTGCGTCCGTATTGCCTCCCAGGCTCTCCTCTCAAATGCCCGTATATCCATGTTCTCCTATCTCCCGTAAATTCCTCCGACCAAAACAGTCATGTCGTCTTGCGGCTCTCCCTCAAAGGATAATACGAAGGCAAGGATCATTTCTGCCGTTTCCTGCGGACCTGCCGCAGGAAGCCCGGCCAAAAAGTCACAGAAGGATTTTTCCTTCTCCTCGCCCGGCATCGCATCCAGGATTCCATCACTGACCATCACGATCTTATCTCCATCCCATAGTTTTCTCGAAAGCAGCACCGGCTCCACTGGATTTAAGATCCCCGCCGGAACCACACCCGACTCCATAACGCAGACCTCCTCGGCCCCCATGACAAACGACGCCGGCGCTCCAAGCTTCATGGCCTCCATCACTCCCGTATATAAATCCACCAGGCATACATCCAGCGTCGCCGGCCTTTCGGGGCCTCCTGTGAGAAGCAAAACCGTATTCACAAGCTTTAAAGCAGCCCTGGCGGAAAAGCCGGTCTCCAAAAGTTTCTCTGTCAGTTCAATGACCTTTTCGCTGTCTTCATTTGCTGCCCGGCCGCTTCCCATACCGTCCGAAAGGCTTAAAACGGCTTGTCCGGGAATCCCGCTCCGGAACGTGTAGCTGTCTCCGGAAATCTCCTCACCCTCCTTGGGAACTCTGGAGATTCCAAACAGCATTCGATACTTTCCATCCTCAATGAAACGAAACGATGCCGGATTACGGGTGATAATCGTCTTTCCGTCCCGGGCCGGACTCCAGGCGCCTCCCATGGCCTGTCCGACCGGTATAGCTGCGTCTCTGGCCGTCATACAGCGCCCGTTCGTCGTCCGCATGGTCAAAAAAACTTCCCGCTGCCTCTCCTCATACTGAAGAACCAGCACATTTTCCACTGCTATCCGCCGTTTCTTCAGCACAGACTGAAGCGCCGGTTCAAAGCTTTGTGTGACATTTCTTGCCTGCTCCATCTGCCCGGAAAATTCCTCTAAAATGCCGGCCATCTCCTGAAACTGTACCATGACCGCATCCCGGCTTTCCAGGAAACGGCTTTTCCATGACAAATTCATGGTAGCCCGCCCCAGATTGCGGTTTAATTGTCCCAGATAATCGGACCGTCTTCTGCATGTCTCCAGAAATCGCCTGGGCATATCTTCAAAATCAATATGTCCCTTCTTTTCAAAGGTCCGGAGTAGATAATAAATGTAATATTTTTCCGCTGCGAGCCCACAGTTTTCACAGCTTCCGCACACCATGGATGCCGCTGCCTCAAGAGCCGCCACGGCATCCTCCTTCGTAAGCCCCTGCTCGTCCTGCGTCTTTGTAAAGGTTTTTGCCAGCCCCTCCAGCGAGTCCGCCATGTCCTTTAAGCGCTTTGCCGTATAGACGTTCACATCCGCCATATCTTTATGTACCGTGCGTCTCCTTAACACAAAAAATCCCTCCTAACCTGCGTACCATATTATAAACAGGCCAGAGAGAAATATTTGTCAGATCCCCTGTATGAAACTCAAAAATCGTATGACATTTTTTACTCGGATTCTTCCGGCTTAAACAAAATTTCGTCTTTTTTGACGAGCCCAAGCTTTTCCTTTGCCACCTTTTCCACATACTGCTTTGTCTGAACATAAATCCGGTATTCCTCAAGCTGTGCGGTACGTGCCTTTTCAGCAGCCAGCGCCTTTTCAAGCTCGGCTTCCCGCACCTGGTACTCTGCATCCTTCTCCCGAAGCGAGGTGGCGCCGACATTCACTACGACTGCGAGACTTAAAATTACGGTCGTAATACCGATTAGAGCCATCCGGTTACCCCAGCCGTATTTGGGCTTTCTTCTGTTTTTTTTATTGCGGCTTATTCCCATTCTTCCTCGATTCTCTCCGAATTTTCCAGTTCCTTGTCCTTATTCTAATCCATCCGCGCACATTTTTCAAGAGCCCAAACGCACTCCGGCTGACAATCCTGTCATACAGGAACATGCCTGCAAACACGCAGGCGATAACATAGCCCCGCAGAATGCCATTGTTTTCCCGAAAAAGCAGGGAAAATGTCATGACCGCCGCATAGCTCCAATAGGCGAAATCCTCTAAACCTGTCCACAGGTTTCCGTGGGGGATAAAAAACCGGAACAGCCTTAAAAGATCATAGCTGATCATGAGAATAATTCCCAGCAGAAAGCTGTGAAGCGCAAGCTGCGCCTCCGCCACAATGTATGCGCTCAAGCAATACCTCCCTTATTTAAACAGCCTGCCAAGGAGCGATTGACCGGCCTTCCTGTAGCTCTCATTGGAGGAGTAAACAAGGCTGTCCACATGCCCCTCGAGGTCGATCTCTCCTTTATCCAGAGTCAGCCTGCTGACATGAAGGTCTTTTCCCTTTATCGTCAGAAGCCCCATATCCGTATCGAGGACAATCGTATTTTCATCAAAGGAGATGACATCCAGGACTCCTGTCAGATTCCCCTTGTCCCGGTTTTTCAGCATGAGCATATGAGACAGATTTAATTTTTCTTCCATGAAAAAACCTCCTGACATACTTACGTTTCTATTAAGTATATTAGGAGGCTTTCCATTTTATTCCCAGTAGTTTCGTTTCCTCTGCCACTGTTTTTATTTCATAAACACGGATTACAGATACCGGTAAAGCTCTTTTGCGTCATCCTTTTTTACAGTCTCCTGTACATCAAGGACCTCTACTTTTACGGATTTTGTGCCGAATTGAACTTCAATGATGTCGCCCTGCTTTACGTGAAGCGACGCTTTTGCCGGTTTCTCATTTACAAGTACACGGCCTGCATCGCAGGCCTCATTGGCCACCGTCCGCCGTTTAATCAGACGGGACACCTTTAAAAATTTATCTAATCTCATGAATTAAGCGTTTACCTGGTCCTTTAATGCCTTGCCTGCTTTAAACTTCGGCGTCTTGGAAGCGGCAATGTCCATCTTCTTTCCGGTCTTCGGGTTTCTTCCTTCCCTTGCCGCTCTCTCGGAAACCTCAAAAGTCCCAAAGCCGACCAACTGAACCTTTCCGCCTTTTTCTAATTCTTCAGCTACTGCATCAGTAAAGGCCTTGACTGCCTTCTCCGCATCTTTCTTCGAAAGCTCTGCCTTTTCGGCAACTGCCGCAACCAATTCTGTTTTGTTCATTGAAATTTCCTCCTAGAAAAATAAAAATCGCAACCGCAGGCTTTTACCCCTGCGTGCTGAAACATCGTACTCTTACATTTATATATGGTTCCAGGTTTTTTGTCAAGGTTTTTTGCCGGATTACCATGGGTTTTCTATGCTTTCGGACACTAAATTTCCACTAGATCCCATCGCCGCGCCCTCTGCTTCTCGCTTCCTGTTCCTTTTTCTTAATCTCCTCCCAGGATGCCTCGGCAGACATGTCTGCACCGCCGAAAACCCTCGGATGGCGACGGACCATTTTTTTACAGATTCCGTCTACCACATCGTCTACACAAAAGCTTCCTTTTTCCTTCTCAATCTCACTATGAATCATGATCTGATACAGGACGTCACCCAGCTCCTCACAGAGGTTTTCCGTATCCTGGTTGTCTATGGCCTCCAACACTTCCCCACATTCCTCGACAAGATACCGCTTCAGGCTCTCATGCGTCTGCGCCCTATCCCATGGACAGCCGTCTTTTCCACGCAGTCTCGTCATAATAGTCTTTAAATCATCAAATGTGTACATATATGTCCTCTCTCTTGTGAAATATGGTTTGATCTTGTGACTTGGCCTACAGCTTGATTCTTTCTCGTTTCCATTATATGTGGTATCTTATTCGGCGTCAATGTTCTTCCTAATGATTTTTATGTCTTTGCCTGCCTATATGGCCCGTATGCAATAAAAAGGAGAATCCGCCACCCGAATTCTCCCTTTCCTAATCAACTTTCCATCTGTCTTCCGAGAAAGCTGGCTGCTGTAGCTGCCAGGCGAACCTCCGCTTCGCCAAATTTTGCCCGCGGTTCACGGCTCATGAGAATGACTGCTCCGATCGCATCCCCTTCACATATGATCGGCACCACCACCTGCGATGTCACGCCCTCGACATCCTCTGCTGCCACCGGCGTGTAAGCCCTGTCATCCTTTCCCGCCTGGATGGTAGTCCGCTCCTGGATCACGTGCTCTAGCTGCCTGCTTATGGGTTTTTGCAGAAGCTCCTTTTTTGCTCCTCCTGCAGCGGCGATCACCTGGTCACGATCCGTAATGCAGACCATAAGCCCCGTTGCCTGCGCCATTGCATCGGCATACTGTCCTGCAAACGCGTTGAGTTCCATCATCGGTGAGTATTTTTTAAGAATGATTTCCCCTTCCCGGTCCGTAAAAATTTCCAATGGGGTTCCTTCGCGAAGCCTGAGTGTCCTGCGGATTTCCTTTGGAATTACGACACGGCCAAGGTCATCAATTCTTCTTACAATTCCCGTAGCTTTCATATTAAAATTCCTCCATTGACTGTACTATCCGTTTCTGGAAGTAGTATCTGTAAAAAGGGGGAATTTATACCTTACCGGATTTTTTTAAATCTATTTCAAAATCTTTCATTTTATGGTAAAATATTAAAAATCAGTCCAAACGCCTATCAAATATAGAAGGAGAAAGAAAATGGAAATCGAACCAAAAGACAAAAAAGCCTCGGCCGGAATATGGTCGTTTGCGGGGATTTTAGCAGTCTGTGCAACTGCTCTCCTGTGCGTGTTCCTCTTAAGCGGCACGCTTTTGCTCTACAAACGCACTCCATCCGGCAGCAGCATCACTGCAACCGGTTCCGCAAGCCTTGATTTTGAAGCCGATCTGATCGTGTGGAGCGGGAATTTCTCGGTCCACGGCGATACATTAGAGACCGCCTATGAAAAGATCCATCGTGACAGCAAGCTTGTCAGACAATACCTTTTGCAGCAGCAGATAAGCGAAACTGACATGTCCTTTGGCTCAGTCTCGATTTCAAAGGACAAGATTGCCATTTTTGACGACAACGGGAACTATGTCGGCGAGGCAGATGACGGTTATACGCTTTCACAGATCTTCACTGTCTCCTCCAGGGACCTTGACAGAGTGTCCGCTGTCTCCAAAGATATTTCCGAACTCATTGCCTCTGGCGTGGAGCTCGAATCTAAAAGCCCGGCTTATTACTATACCAAGCTTGACGAGCTCAAAATGCAGCTCATATCCGATGCCTCTGCCAACGCAAAACAGCGTATAGATCTGATGGCCAAGGAGGCCAATGCAACGGTCGGCGACTTGACCGCGGCAAGCCTCGGCGTATTCCAGATCACAGCCGCCAATTCCGGTACGGCCGACTACGGTGCGACCGGCAGCTTAAACACCTCGGCCCGCTACAAGACTGCCATGATCACGGTACGTTTGAATTATATGGTAGAATAAGAAAATACCAATAAAAAGCCCCTGCCTCATCCTACAAGGCAGGGGCCCGGGCTTTAGTCTTCCTGAGCTGTCTCCAATGCTGTCGTTTCGTATTTGTCGAGAATGACCCGCTGGATCATATCACGGGTTTCTGAATTGATCGGATGAGCGATGTCACGGTATTCTCCGTCTGCGGCTTTTCTGCTTGGCATTGCAATGAACAATCCCTTCTCGCCCTCGATCACCTTGATATCATGAATTACAAACTCATTGTCGAGGGTAATGGAGACGATCGCTTTCATCTTCCCTTCCTTTTCAATCTTTCTCACGCGTACATCTGTTACCTGCATAAATAAACCTCCCCAATTCACATCAGCCCGTCTGTGAACCCTTTATAATGTGTATCTCTCGTTTTTTTCGATGACAATCTTGATGTCATCCGGCTGACCGATGTATGTGGTGTTGGCACGAATCGTGTCGCGGCTCTCCACAATACAGTTCTCAATGACCGTATTATCTCCGATATAAACGTCGTTGAGAATAATGGAATTCTTAATTACACAGTTGTTTCCGATGTAGACCTTTTTGAACAGGATGGAATGCTCCACCGTCCCGTTTAAAATACAGCCACTCGATACCAAACTGTCACGGACCGCAGCGCCCGGATTGTACTTGGCAGGCGGGAGATCATCCACCTTAGAATAAACATCCGGATATTCCCGAAAGAAATAATTGCGGACCTCGGGCTTTAAGAAATCCATGTTCGTTTGATAGTAGGAATCAACAGAAGCAATATTACTCCAGTAGGATTCCAGTTTATACGCGTAAATCCGCTTGAGGTTTTTATAACGCACCAGAATATCCTGGACGAAATCATAACGGTCCTCAGCGGCACAGCGTTCGATCAGCTCAATTAGCTGACGGCGGCGAATCACATAGACGCCGCAGGAGATCGTATTGGTATCGGCAATCATCGGCTTCTCCTCAAACTCGACGATACGGCCGTCAGCATTCGTCTTAATCATCCCGAATCTTGTCACATCCACCTCCGAAGGCATATCCTTGCAGACGATGGTGATATCGGCTTTCTTTTCAATATGATACTCCAAAACCTTATTGTAATCCAGCTTGTAGACACCGTCTCCGGCTGCGATCACCACATAGGGTTCATGGCTCTTTTTTAAGTAATCCACATTCTGATAGAGCGCGTCGGCCGTCCCGCGGTACCAATCACTGTGCTCCGCCGTAATGGTTGGCGTAAACACGTACATGCCTCCCTGCTTTCTTCCGAAATCCCACCACTTTGAGGAGCTTAAATGCTCATTCAGGGAACGGGAATTATACTGTGTCAAAACCGCAACGCTCTGGATATGAGAGTTGCTCATATTGCTGAGCGCAAAATCCACACTTCTAAAGCTCCCTGCAATCGGCATGGCTGCGATCGCCCTCTTTCTGGAAAGCTCACGCATACGTTTGCTGTTTCCGCCTGCTAAAACAATTCCGATTGCTCTCATATGTTACCACCTGCCTTTACTATATAGCCTCCGCTCTCCAGACAGCCTCCGGGATAATCCGCCGCCTCCGTGACACCGGAAATCGCCGCGTTCTTACCGATCCTGACTCCCTCTGGAATAACTGAGTGTTCCCCGATTGCTACCAGATCAAACTGATAGACCTTCGGGTCATACTTGCTCGGCGCAAACTCTCCGACCCCGATTCTCGCATTCCCCCCTACCTTCACATCCTCGGCAATGATCGCCTTCTCTACTACGGCCCCTGCGCCGATGACAGAATCCTGCATGATAATGGAGTCCCTAACAACAGCGCCTTTCTCGATCACGACACCGGACCCGATCACGGAGTTGGCAACCTCCCCATAGATTTCCGTCCCCTCACCGATGATACACCGGCCCATTCTGGCCTCGGAGGCAACATACTGCGGCGGGATCCGATCCGTCTTTGTATAGATCTTCCAGTACTCCTCATAGAGATTAAACTCCGGAATAATGTCGATCAGCTCCATATTCGCTTCCCAGTAAGAGCCAAGCGTCCCGACATCCTTCCAGTAGCCGTTATACTCATATGCAAAGATCCGTTTCCCTTCTCCATGACAGTATGGAATAATATGTTTGCCAAAATCACAGCCAGGTTCCTCCGAAAGCCTGACAAGTGCCTCTCTTAAGATCTTCCAGCTGAAAATATAGATTCCCATAGAAGCAAGATTACTCCTGGGCTCGGCCGGTTTCTCCTCAAATTCTGTGATCCGGTTCGTATCATCCGTAATCAGGATCCCGAAGCGGCTCGCCTCCTCCATCGGGACCGGCATCGCAGCGATCGTGACATCCGCATTGTTCGCTTTGTGATATTCGAGCATCACCTCATAATCCATTTTATAAATGTGGTCTCCCGACAAAATCAGGACATACTCCGGATTAT
Source organism: Lachnospiraceae bacterium (assembly GCA_022792295.1). Taxonomy (GTDB): domain Bacteria; phylum Bacillota; class Clostridia; order Lachnospirales; family Lachnospiraceae; genus CANQGL01. The sequence goes on along the minus strand of JAAWAR010000023.1, from coordinate 15,538 downwards.
AAGATTCCATGTATTCCAGATTCTGATAGATTGCGTTGGCTGTTCCGGTATACCAGTCGCTCCCTTTGCTTTTTTCATATGGCGGAAGAATCGTAACGCCTCCGACATTCCGGTCCAGGTCCCAAGGAATTCCAATCCCTATATGCGCGTTCAGGCGCAGCGGCTGATACTGCGTTAACACCCCGACGGTATCGACGCCGGAGTTAATGCAGTTGCTGAGCGGGAAATCAATGATTCTGTATTTCCCCCCAAAAGACACTGCCGGCTTCGCGACCTTCTGAGTCAGAACCCCCAAACGGCTCCCCTGCCCTCCCGCCAGCAGCATGGCTATCATTTCTTTTTTAACCACGAATATCACCTCTTGCTACTTCATTTTGCCCATACTTTAGTATTTTGTTTATGGTAAATTTATTATAACATACTTTTTATCAAATGTGAACAATTTTTCATTAGATTTCCCCTTTAATTTGTTCAATTTCTGACATTTTTTTACCTTCTTTTCCCTCTATCTTCTTTAAATTTATAAATTTCTCCAAAATTAACGCTCTATTTTTCTGCGTGCTGCTCGATGTGCCATAAAACAACGCCTTTTCTCCATAAAAAAACACGGCCGCAGGTTGTTTCTTTATACCTGCGGCCGCGTTTTGCTTCCTCTGTTTTTTATTTTCTTACAATTATCTGTCAGCTTTCCTCATCAGCCCGCCCCATACATCAGATTTGGAAGGAATAAACTAATCTGCGGAATATACGTGATAAACTGCAAAAGGATATAAAACATAACAATAAACGGCACCGTCGCCTTACAGATTCTCTCAAACGGTACACTCGATACCTTTGACAGCACATACAGCACCATCCCCACCGGCGGAGTTAAAAGGCCGATCATCAGATTCAGGATCATCACGATTCCAAAATGAACCGGATCTACACCGAATGCCGTCACCACCGGCAAAAACACCGGCGTCAGGATAATAATGGACGGCGATGAGTCCATAAACATTCCCACAAATACCAGGAAAATGTTGATGACTAAAAGCGCCAGGTATTTATTGTTGCAGTACGTTAAAAACATGTTCGCCACAAGCTGCGGGAACCTCTCATATGCCAAAATATAGCAGAAAATCGTGGCTCCGCAGACTATCATCATAACCGTACATGTCGTCTCGCTCGCCTCCTTTAGGGCCGCCAAAAGCTTCTTCAGCGTCAGCGTCCGGTAGAAGAAGCCAAGGAAAATCGCATAGAACGTCGCAATGATCGCTGCCTCCGTCGGTGTAAAGATACCGGCCAGAATCCCTCCCAGAATCACCACGACTGTCAAAAGGGATAGGAATGCCCGCTTAAAGGAATGGAACAGGCTGGGGAATCCGCACCACTTCTCTTTTCCGTATCCACGTTTCTTGCTCATGAAATAGACCATCGCACACATGGCAGCTGCCATGATAGCCCCCGGGACCGCGCCCGCCATAAACAGACGCCCGATGGAGACCGAAGCAACCGTACCGTACACAACGGCCGGGACACTCGGCGGAATAATCGGGCCAACCAGAGACGAGGCCCCCGTAACCGCCAGCGAGAAATCATCGTCATAGCCGGCATCATGCATCGCCTTTAATTCAATGGCACCAAGGCCTCCCGCATCCGCGATCGCCGCGCCCGACATACCCGCGAACACCACCGAAGCCAGGATATTGGCATGGCCGAGGCCGCCTGTGATATGGCCGACTAACTTGCCACAGAAGTCAAAGATGCGGTCCGTCACCTCTCCGCTGTTCATCAGATTTCCGGCCAGGATAAAACCGGGAACCGCTAACAGGGTAAAGGTATTCGCGCCCTCCGTGAGACGCTGTACGACCATGACGAGTGCCATATCGTTTGCAAGGAAATACAGCGTGCCGCTACCGAGCAGGCAGAATGCAACCGGACAGCCGAGCACCATCAGGATAAGAAAGCTGATTAACAGAACCGCCATACCTTACTCCCCCTCCTTTTTCATATAACGTGCCTGGTAGCCCTCCCAGTCAAGAACTGCAAACAAGGCATCAACCGTCCATTGGATTGCCATCATCAGGATGCCGACCGGGGCTGCTATGTACTCGATCCCCAGGCTGACGCCCAGTGTAACGGCTTTTAATTTACTCTGCATCATGAAAATCTTGATCGCATGCGGAAACAGGATAAAACAGATTGCCGCGCAGAAGATGCTGATTGCAATCTGCAAAACGTGAATCACAGGCATCGGAAATTTGCTGACAACAGCCGTCATCCGTACATGGATATGGCCGCGGCCGCACCAGGCGGAACCAAACAGAGCGATCCAGACGAACAAATACCGTGCCAGCTCCTCGGACCAAGTAAGCGGCATGCTGAACACATACCGAAATACGACCTGCGCGAGGAGGTCCAGACACATGATTGCCATCAGCGCGATGATAAACCACTCGTTCAGCTTATTGAAGCCGTCGTACACCCGATTGATGTGCCTCATAACTTCTTTCACGGGATTCCCTCCTTTAAAAAGCCCCCGAGCCCCTGCATCTGACAGGCGGCCGGGGGTTTTGTTTCTTTCAGTTATTCCTTATTATACGTCTGCGCAGTTGCAAGCCAGTCTCCCCAGGTGTCTTTATACTTGTCGTAAATGGTCTGTACATTCGCCTTGAACGCGTCCTTATCGACCTCGATGATGTTCATGCCCTTCTCCTTCAGCGTGTCCTGAAGCTCTGCTTCCTGTGCCTGGATTCCGTCGGTGATCGACTCGCAGCTCTCATGGATGCACTCCATCACGATCGCCTGCAAATCCTCCGGCATGCTCTCCCATACCGAATTGTCAATCGTATACGTGACCGCTGCGATCACATGATCTGTCATCAGAAGATTGTCACACACCTCATAAAATGCGTTCGAGTTAATCGTCGGTAGCGGATTCTCCTGGCCATCCACAACACCCTGCTGGATTCCCATGTATACCTCTCCAAGCGACATAACGGTCGGTGTTGCCCCGAGCGCCGCACCGTAGGCAAGTGCCATCTCGGAATCCGGCACCCGCAGCTTGCAGCCCTTTAACCCGGAAGGTTCTGTCGCCGCATAGCCGTTTACCGTCACTTCTCTGGCGCCGTAGTAATACATTCCAAGACATCTTAAGTTCGTCGCCTCTGCCAGGGAGTCGTAAAGTGCCTGTACCTCCTCACCGTTTGCAAACGCTACCATCGCGTCTCCGTCATTGAAGACATAGGGCGCATCAAATAAGGAGAACGTCGCGTCGTATTTGGAAAGCTCGGAAGGGCCGGTCGTAACGATGTCACAGGTACCTGCGCCCATTGCGATCGAGGAAGTCACATCGCTTTCTTTTCCTAACTGCTCGCCCGGATAGACCGTGACCTTTACATGGCCGTCGGTCGCTTTTTCCACGGCTTCGGCGAACGCGTAGTAACCCTGACAGGCCACGTGATCCTCGGCCAGATTCGTCGAAAGTTTTAAATCATACTTGTCCCAGTTTGCAGAACCTGCCGCATCGCTGACCGCTGCTTCCTTGGTATCTGCTGCCACTGTCGTCCCGGCCGCCGCCGTTGTTGCCGGTGCGGAAGATGAACCGCCTCCGCAGCCTGCTAAGGACGCGGCCATCGCCAGTGCCAGTGTGATTGCCAGTGTTTTTTTCATATTCCTCTCTCCTTTTAAAATTGGTTTGAAATTCCGCGCTGTGATATTTCGATTAAATATAATAGATATATCACAGTCTCTATGTGGTATTTTACATATATATCACATAAATGTCAATAGTTTTTTTGCGCATTTCTTTATTTTTTTTACAAAATCTTAACCTGATTTTGGATATGTTTTTTTCCTTCCCACAAATCCCAGTCAAAAATACATACATTTTGACGGTTTTTACTCATTTTTTTATTTTTCTATGCGCAAAGTGCCCTAAGTGCTTCAAGCGCACGGAGCGCCGCCGTCTCAGGGTTCGGATACAAAAACGATTCCAATGCCGCCGCACCCGTGTAACCGGTCTCATGAAGCGCTGCAAATGTCTCCTCAAAGTCATAGTGCGCATGGCCCGGATACCATCGGTCGCTGTCCGCCACGTGAACGTGGGCAACCTGCCCTTTCGCCTTCCGGATGCTCTCTGCGCAGTTCGGCTCCTCGATATTCATATGAAAAGTATCAAGGTGAAGCTTTAAAAAGGGCGAGCGGTACACATCAAGGAGCGCCAGGCCCTCATCTATGGTATTGAGCCAGTCGCTCTCGAATCGGTCGATGACTTCAAACGCGAGTGTGACGTGAAGCCGCTCCGCCTCCTTAAGGCATGCCTCAAGCCCGGCCCTAAAATACTCCATGTACCGCTTTGGCTCCTTACAGTCTTTTTTCTGTCCCTTCATAAGGCCGATGATGACGATTGCACCGGTCTCGGCTCCAAACCGGATATGTCCCGTCATACGGCGAATAGCCTCCCGGCGGATTTCCGGGGAGGCACTTGTAAAAAAGATCCCATGCTGGCTGTAGGACGGACCCGTCCCGATTGAGGTAAGCCTGATGCCGTTTTCTTTTAATTCCGTTTGAATCCCTGCGCGGTCTAGGGCCTCGGAATCCATAATATGCAGTTCGATTCCGTCATAGCCGAAACGGGCTGCCTGTCGAATCGACTGCCGAAACGGGCCGCGGAGCACGAGAGGCGTGCTCCATTTAGCCGTTTCGATTGCTGTGATCGATGTCTGGATCATACAATATTCTCCTGTTTTTATCCGTTAAAAGCCATGTACGGTCGCGCCGCCGTCTACGGGGAAATCACGCCCGGTCAGGTACTTGGATGCGCCGGAGAGCAAAAACAGCATCATATAACCGATTTCCTCGGGCTGTCCGAAGCGCGGCAGCATCGGCTTTTCAAGCGCTGCCTTTTTCCTGTCAGGATTCTGTGCGAACATCTCCTCGTTAAGCTTTGTTAAAAACCAGCCCGGAGCCACACTGTTTACGAGAATGTTGTCGTTCTTCCACTCCTCAGCCAGGCCGCGGGTCAGGCCGAGAACACCCGCCTTCGTCATGTCATAGGGTAGGACGCCCGTAAAGCCCATATAAGCTGCCATCGACGAGATCGTGACGACCCGGCCTACATATGCGGACTGCTTCAGATACGGATAGCAGAGCCTTGCCATCATATACGGCGTCTTCAAGTTGATCTCCAGAATCTTGTCCAGGCGCTCCACCGGGAATTCCTCGGCACGACTTTTGAAAGTAATGCCCGCGTTATTGATAAGGAAATCCAGATGGCCCTCCCTGGCTGCGATCTCGTCGATGATCTGCTTTGCCTTTTCATAATCTGTCACGTCACAGATCACACTCTTTAAACATTCCTCTCTTAACCCCTCCTCTGCGTCGTGAGGAACCAGATCCAGGTTATAGACCGTAGCGCCCGCGTCGGTTAAAACCTTCGCCTGGCCAAAACCCAGGCCACGGCTCGCACCGGTGATAATCCCGACATGACCCGTGAGATCAAAAAGACTTCCTACATATTCTTGCGCTGTCATAGCATTTCCCTCCGATATTAAAATGTGATGACGACCTTGCAGGCGCCGCTCGTTCTATCCATTGCGGTTTCGAACGCTTCCTTCGCCTTTTCGGCCGGAAATACATGGGTCACAAGCTTGTCAATGCGATCCCTGCGGCCCGGCAGGCTCTCGACAACCTCTTTAAATTTGCTGTTCTGATTCCTCGTTCCGGCAATGACCAGTTCATTTTTGTTGACCAAACGGAAATTGATCGGCACCGGCTCAGGTGCAAATGTCAGCGGAACCATCCGGCCGTGCGGCCCTAAAAGCTCGACGGACAGACTCATCAGGGCCGGGATGCCGCTCGTGTCAAAGACCACGTTGACGCCCTCACCGCCGCTGATCCTCATGACAGCCTCCTTAAGATCCTCCTTCATCGGATTGATCGTATATTTTGCGCCGAATTCTTTCGAGATCTCCAGTCTGGCCTCGTTGGGTTCGCTCATGATGACCGTGGCGCCAAGCTTCTCGGCAATGTCACAGATGATAACGCCGATCGGGCCCGCACCATGGATCAGCACCAGATCGCCGGGCATCGTATGCGCCTGGGCATTAGCCTGCGCGCCGATCGTATACGGCTCTGCAGTCGCAGCCTCCACCGGCGTCAGGGAGGGATCGTATTTATGTAGCTTGTCGCTTTCCACAACGAGGTATTCTTCCATTATACCGTCTGCATGGACGCCCAGGACGACGATGTCCGGACAGCAGTTGTAACGGCCGTTTCTGCAGGAGTAGCAGGTTTTGCAGCCTGTGATCGGCTCAATGATGACCGGGTCGCCGACCGCCACGTTTGTCACGCCGCTTCCGACTTTCTCCACGACGCCGCAGCCCTCATGTCCGATGATCCGCGGATAGGTTGCGTAGGCGTGCGTTCCATGAAAAATATGAATGTCACTGCCGCAGATACCGGCTGCCGTGATCTTGACAAGCACCTGCGAATCCTTTTGAATCTGCGGAATCTCCTTCTCAATCACCTCGATTTTTCCCGGCTCCGGAATATAAACTGCTTTCATGCTATTTTACCTCCTCGAGACTTTCCTCTTTAAATTTGAACCCCCAGCCTGCTCCCTCTCTCGGGTAGGCAAAGCCGTTTTCGATACGCATGGTATTGTCTATGATGCCGTCGATCCAGTCGAAGGACTCGGCGCCGTAAGGCTTTGCGATCGTGCAAAGAAGCGGCACGTCATAGTCTTTATAGTAGTGCGGAAGCACCGGGAGCTGGTATGCGGATGCGAGGGCCGCAGAATTTCTCCATTCCTCAACACCTCCCAGACGAATCAAATCCGGCTGCCACAGGTCGAGGGCGTTTCTCGCAATCAGATTTTTAAGTGCTTCACAATCGTACTCGCGCTCACCCATTGCCAATGCGATTCCGCATTTCTGGCGCAGCAGTTCATAGCCGGCAAAATCCGTGTGCGAAACCGGCTCCTCAAACCACTGCAGGCCAATCTCTTTAGCCTTTTCCGCAAGCTTGATCGCAGCGACCACATCCATGCCCTGGTTGGCATCCATCATGATCTTGACACCGTTTCCAAGCTTCTCGCGGCAGATAGAAAGGCGCTGTAAATCGCGCTCGATACCGTCGGGATGGCCGACCTTAATCTTGACGGCCGTAAATCCGCGGCTCTTGTAATCCAGCACCTCCTCCAAAAGCTCCTCGTCGGTGTAGCTGATCCAGCCGCCGCTCCCATATACCGGAATTTTGCAGATATTCGCTCCCAAAAGCTTCCAGATCGGCTGACCCACGCAGTGCCCCCAGGCATCCCACATGGCGACATTAAAGGCCGCCAGCGCACACGTATTAAGGCCCGTATTTCCAAAATACTCTGCCTCCATATCCCACTCACGTTTGGCGCGGACCGTCTCGAAGACCTCATAGTTCTTGCCGAGAAGAAATTCGCAGCAATCCTTCAGGGCGCCCTCAATCGCATTCGGGGAGTAATGGAAGGAAAGTAAATATCCCTGTCCGCAAACGCCGTCAGCCGTCTCGACCTCCGTTATATAAAAGGCGATCTTGCTGATTGTGTGGGTCGAGTCCGCAATCGGCTTGCTGATCTTGGATACAGCCCGGTAAAATGTGGCTTTTTTAATGGTTGTGTTCATGATATACCTCCTTATTCCTTCACAGGTTATTTGTGATATTTTATATATATTTATTTTATATTTAACTGATATATCAAATAGGGCAAAAAAATAAATTTCTTTCCTGCATCAGGTTCGGCCGGCCGGCTAAAGCCGGCAGACCTCCCATTCTTTTTTATGAATATTCTGTCGTCCGCTTGTAACGGAAATGCTGAATCGTCCTTAACTTGGAAATCGCCAGATGTTCTTTTAAAAGCTTTTCTAGCTTCTTTGCATCTCCCTCCAAAAGCGCATCAATCAAAGCTGCGTGTTCCTCGATGCTTCCCTCTCCTTCTGTCGGATGGGAGCTGATAATCCTAAGACGCAGGTTCTGGTCATGGATATTATTCATGAGCCGCGTCAGGTAACGATTCGGACAGCTTGCAATCGTCTTTGAATGAAACTCCGTGTCCAGATCAATATAATAGCGGCGCAGCTCGGGTTCCGTAAGGCCATCCGGCACCTCTGAAAAACGTTTTTTTATGTCCAGCAGCCATTCCTTGCTTACCATCTGCATGGAGCCGACGACCATTGACGGCTCAACCAGCTCACGGACACCGTAAATATCCTCAATCAAATCCAGCGTGACTGCCGTGACGATCGTACCTTTGCGCGGATAAATATAGACCATATCCTCTTTTTCCAGCCGCAGCAAAGCTTCTCGCACTGGCGTCCGGCTCACATTCAGTTCCTTCTGAAGAATGTCTTCCGATATATCACTGAGCGGGGGATACTCGCCCGAAATTATTTTTTCTTTTACATATTCATATGCGTAATCTGTTTTCCCCAAACTATTTCTCCGTTTCATGGTCTTGTGATATATCAAATCCGTAAACTAATTTTTTCTTTCAAAACAACTGATATATCTGTTGTTTCCATACTACCACACTCTTTACATTTTTGCAAGAGGTTTGTATAATATTTTTTAGAAAAGGAGCCGCGTAGTGTGGATAAAACCATAAGCTTTTCGCGAATCCATTCCATTTAAAGGAGGTTTTTCATTCATGGATTTTCTCTCAAATCTGACGAACGGCGAAATCCTGCTTATCTGCCTGCTCGCCTTTGTCTCCGTTTTGTTGTTTCCGAATCTGATTCGCCGCAGGCGCATCCAAAAGCAGATTTTCGAAAAAAAGAAGAAAGGCGATCCCATCCGCCCCGAGGACTTTACGGATAGGACAAAGCTTTTTTATACGCACAACGCCAAACGCTCCGAGATCGAAGAATTTCTTTCTAAATTAAAAACCCATGCGTTCAAGCATGAAGGGAAGATTGTTTTTCCGGGCAGCATCCCCTTTCAGGGGAAAAAAAGTCCCACCACGATGATACTCGTCGGTAAATTCGGGCTTTTGCTGATCCGCTGCTATGGCTTCGGCGGCCATATCTATACAGAACACGGAACAAGCACCTGGTATCAGAATATGAATGAGACTATAAAAGAAATCCCGAATCCGGTCCGCTCCATGCAGGAGGAGAAGGCGTTCATGTCGGATTTTCTGAAGAAAACGGAATTTGCCCGGACTGCCGTCTTCTGCGCCTCGGTTTTTACCCGCCCGAATGTAATTTTAAGCGCCCCAGAAGATTCAGGCGTCTACGGGCGCCGGGAGTTTTTTGAATGGCTGGAATCAGCTCCGTTGTTTGAAAAGGATGCGCAGATCCCGGTCAAAAAACTGGCAGATTTTTTGGCAGAGTCCGTGAAAAGGGGTTAGTTCCCCTTGAATCTCCCTTAAAAATACGCTATACTTGCATCAATGCGAAATGATTTGTCAGAAGGAGAAAGAAAATGAAACTGGTTACTGTAAAAGAACTGTTTAACGAACGTGATATTTACCTGGATACGAAGGTTACCGTCGGCGGCTGGATCCGCAGTCTCCGCGATTCCAAGTCTTTCGGTTTTATTGTCTTAAATGACGGAAGCTGTTTTGAGACGCTGCAGATCGTATATCATGACACAATGGATAATTTTTCCGAGATCTCCAGGCTGAACGTGGGCGCGGCCGTCATCGTGACCGGTACGCTTGTCGCCACGCCGCAGGCAAAGCAGCCGTTTGAAATCCAGGCGGATACGGTCCTCATCGAGGGTGCGTCAAATGCCGATTATCCGCTCCAGAAGAAACGCCACAGCTTTGAATATCTGCGGACCATCTCACACCTGCGCCCGCGCACCAATACTTTCCAGGCAGTCTTCCGCGTGCGTTCGATGATCGCCTATGCGATTCACCGCTATTTCCAAGAGCAGGGCTTTGTCTATGTGCATACGCCGCTCATCACGGCCAGCGACTGTGAGGGCGCCGGAGAAATGTTCCAGGTCACGACCATGGATTTAAACAATATCCCCAAGACGGCAGACGGTGCCGTAGACTTTTCACAGGATTTCTTTGGAAAGGCTACAAACCTGACCGTCAGCGGCCAGTTAAACGTTGAGACCTATGCCATGGCCTTCCGCAACGTCTACACCTTCGGTCCCACCTTCCGCGCCGAGAATTCCAATACGACCCGGCATGCATCCGAATTCTGGATGATCGAGCCTGAGATGGCTTTCGCCGATTTGAACGACAATATGGCTGTAGCTGAGGGAATGCTTAAATATGTGATCCGTTACGTCCTGGAAAACGCCCCTGCGGAGATGAATTTCTTTAATCAGTTTGTGGACAAGGGTCTTTTGGACCGTTTAAACCATGTATTGAATTCTGAATTCGCCCATGTCACCTACACGGAGGCCGTGCGCCTTTTGGAGGAGCACAACGATGCATTCGACTACAGGGTATTCTGGGGCTGTGATCTGCAGACGGAGCATGAGCGCTATCTGACGGAGCAAATCTTCAAGCGGCCCGTTTTCGTCACAGACTATCCGAAAGAGATCAAGGCTTTCTACATGAAGCTGAATGAAGATAAAAAGACGGTCGCCGCCATGGACTGCCTTGTTCCCGGCATCGGCGAGATTATCGGCGGCAGCCAGCGTGAGGATGACTACGATACGCTTATCGCACGTATGGATGAGCTCGGCCTTAAGAAGGATGATTACGGTTTCTATCTTGACCTGCGCAAATATGGCTCTGTCCGCCACTCCGGCTTCGGCCTGGGCTTTGAGCGCTGCGTCATGTATCTGACCGGGATGGGCAACATCCGCGATGTCATCCCGTTCCCGCGCACGGTAAATAACTGCGACCTGTAAATTAGGGAGAAATTATGAAATTTATTCATACAGCCGACATCCACTGGGGGCAGGTTCCTGACAGCGACAAGCCCTGGGGGAAGCGCCGTGAACAGGCAATCCGCCTGACCTTCCAATCCATCATTGAGGAAGCCCGCGAATCAGGAGCCGATCTGCTCCTGATTGCCGGCGATTTGTTCCACAGGCAGCCGTTAATGCGTGATTTGAAGGAGGTAAATTATCTCTTTTCCACGATCCCCGGCACTCGAGTGGTCATCATCGCCGGCAATCATGACCGGATCCGGAAAAGTTCTGCGCTCTATAGCTTTACCTGGTGTCCCAATGTGACGTTTCTGATGGAAGAAGCCCTGACCTCTGTCTATTTTGAGGAGCTCAACACCGAGGTCTACGGGTTTAGTTACCACACGGCGGAAATTACAGATCCGCGTGAGGATTGTCTGACTGTACCGGAGAACTCTCATATCCAGCTTCTGATGCTCCACGGCGGCGATGCCAAGCATGTCCCCTTTGACAAAAACGCTCTGGCGGGAACGCCGTTTTCCTATATCGCCCTGGGGCATATCCATAAACCCGGCCTTGTCTTTGCAAAACGCATGGCCTATCCCGGCTCTCCTGAGCCGCTTGATCTGACGGAAACCGGTGTACATGGTTTCTATGTCGGTGAGATCGACGACAGAACCCGCCTCGTGACCTCTCTCCAGTTTAAGCCGGCCTCCCAATCCCAGTACATCCCGCTCATCATCAACGTGACCCCCGCCACTACCAATACGGAGCTCTCCCAGATCATCGCAGAGGAAATCCGCAAACGCGGGACACAGAATATCTACCGTTTCCGCCTGCGCGGCATGCGTGATGTGGACACGGAATTCGATCTGGACTTTTTATCCGGGCAGTGGAATATCATTGAAATGGTTGACGAGACAGAGCCCCAATATGATTTTCACGCGCTGTTTGCCGAGCATCCGAGCGACATGATCGGCTTTTATATCCAGGCGCTTATGAAGGAGAATATGAGCCCGGTGGAGAAAAAAGCCTTATATTATGGGATCCATGCACTTCTGATAACCAAGGATGAAAGGAGCTGACCCATGAAATTACTGGAATTGCATATTGACGGCTTCGGAAAATTTCATGATTGTACGGTCTCCTTCCAGGATGGCGTCAATGTAATCTACGGAAACAATGAGGCCGGAAAGTCCACGCTGCATACCTTTATCCGGGCGATGCTGTTTGGGATCGAACGCGGACGCGGACGAGCAGCCCGAAACGACGTATATTCCCGCTATGAGCCCTGGGAAAACAGCGCTTCCTACGCAGGATGGCTTCGTTTGGAAAGTGCCGGTACCGTCTACCGCATCGAGCGTCGTTTCCAGAAGGACAACAAATCCCTCAAAATCATCAACGAGACAAGACAGATTCCCGAGGAACCGACAAAGGCGCTCTGGGAAACCCTGCTTGGCGGGCTCAATGAGACGACCTACACGAATACAATCAGCATCAGCCAGCTAAAAAGCGCAACTGATGACGGCATGGTTGGCGAACTGAAAAATTATATCGCCAACATGAACACAACCGGCAATCTCTCCTTGAACATCACAAAGGCCACTGCCTTTTTAAAGAATCAAAAGCGCAGCCTGGAGGCAGACCTGATTCCGGACGCTTCCAGGGATTATACGGCCCTGCTTTCGGAGATCCGTTCCATTGATGCCGAGCTTTCCGCACCGGAATATGAAAACCAGCTCACCTCTTACCAGGCGATGCGAACCGAGGTAAAAGGGCAGATCGAGCGCACTCAGGCGGAAAAACAGGTTTTGGAGGACAAAGTATCACGGGCAAAGCTCCTTTTGGCCGAGAGCCGGTTTGCCGACCAGGCCGCCGTTGAAACCTGTAAAAAAACCTGCAAAGAGACATTTGACACCTACCAGAATGCCCTTGGCGACTGCCGTAAAAAATCCCGCAGAATCCTGTCTGTTCTTGATTTTTTGCTGGCCGCAGGCGGCCTCTATACGGCCTGGTATTTGAGCACCATTGACTTCAGGCATTTTCTCCCGGTCTGCATCGCCTGCGCGGCGGCTGCAGTCGGCTGCTTTATCCTGGGAATCGTCTTTGTCCGTCAAGAGATGCGCTCCAAGGCGACGTTTTCCAAAGCGGAAAACATGCTCGCGGCACTCTTTGGGCAGCATCTGGGAGACCCTTCGATTTCCGCGGACGCCTATCAGGCTTTTCAAAAGCGCATGGCCGAATTTTCCAGGCTCTGTCAAGTTGTCCTTCAGTCTGAGGAAACTTTAAAGAATTTCACCGGGGAGCTTTTATCGCTTCAGGAAAAGCAGAGCTCCTGTGGAGAAATGATCGAAAAGCAGCAGAAAAACCAATGGGAATTAGAAAAGAAGATTGAATATCTGAGCGGCTTAAAAAGCCGGGCGGCCGCTCTGAAACGCGTGCTCGCCGAAAACGACCGGATCCGCGAGGAAATCACAGCCATCGAGACGGCCCGCGAAACCTTGGCCGAGCTGTCCACCTCGATCCAAGATTCCTTCGGCTTCTATCTGAATAAAGAAGCCTCCGGCATGATCTTCGGGATCACCGGCGGTACCTATGACAGCATGAGCGTTGACGAAAATCTTGACGTATATATAAATACACGGACAAAATTGGTCCCTCTAGGCAGTGTGAGCAGCGGCACAATCGACCAGGTTTATCTGGCTCTCCGGCTTTCCGCTGCAAGGCTTTTGCAGGGGGATGGGGAACAGCTTCCGCTGATCTTTGACGACAGCTTTACACAATACGACAACGACCGGCTTCGCTCCGCACTCAAATGGCTGGCGACAAGCTACAAAGGACAGCTTCTTTTGTTCACATGTCAAAGGCGCGAGGCCGATCTTTTAAAGGAGGAAAAGCTCCCCTTCCACTATGTCGAAATCGGATTGTAATCGTTCGGAGCCTTTTCCTATTCTATCCGGCCGGCGCCTTCTATTTTGTATTCCATGACAGCCTGTGCAGCTTTCCGGCGGACGTAAGATTTGCAAATCCGTTCTGCCGGAGCGCTTCATAGAGCAAAATCGCCGCTGCGTTGGAAAGGTTTAAGGACCGCATCTCTCCCCACATCGGGATTCGTACACAACGCTCCTCATATTTCACCAAAAGCTCCTCGGGAATCCCCCGGCTCTCAGGCCCAAGCATCAAAAAGCAATCCGGCTCATAGCAGGCATCCGTATACAGCCTGTGTGCCTTGGTCGTCGCAAGATACAGTTTTGCGCCCGGATTGCGTTCTAAGAAATCCTCAAAATTACAATACACCGTCACATCCAGCTTATCCCAATAATCCAGCCCTGCGCGTGCAAGATGTTTTTCACCAAGCTTAAAGCCCAGGGGCTCAATCAGATGCAACCTCGTATGGGTCGCCGCGCAGGTCCGGCCAATGTTGCCGGTATTGGCCGGCATCTCCGGCTCGTACAGCACAAGGTTCATGTCCTATCCCTTTCCATCCAGCTTTTTGAGGAAGCGTTCGATTCGTTCCAGGGCATGTTTCAGGTCTTTTAACGAGTATGCATAGGAAATCCGCAGATAGCCTTCCCCGCAGTCGCCAAATGCGGTGCCCGGGACAACGGCCACTTTTTCCTCCTCTAAAAGCTTTAAAGCAAAGGCATCTGAAGTCATGCCAAAACGCTTGATGCTCGGGAAGACATAAAACGCTCCCTGTGGCTCATAACAGTCAAAGCCCATGTCCCTGAGCGCTTTTACAAGAAATCTTCTTCTCCCATCGTACGCGCTGCGCATCCGCTCCACGTCTTCGTCACCGTTTCGCAACGCTTCCATCGCGGCGTACTGGCTGGTAGTCGGTGCACACATGATCGCATACTGATGGATCTTTAACATCTGCTTTAAAATCATAGCCGGCGCACAGGCATAGCCAAGACGCCAGCCGGTCATTGCATAGGACTTTGAAAATCCGTTAATCAAGACGGTACGCTCTTTCATGCCCGGAAACGCCGCGATTGTGCTGTGTTTTCCCTTGTAGGTCAGCTCACAATAAATCTCATCCGAGATCACAAACAGATCTTTTTCCTCGACGATCTTCGCGATTTCCCTTAAATCCTCCTCCTCCATGATGGAGCCGGTCGGATTATTGGGAAACGGCAGGATCAGGATTTTCGTCTTTGGCGTAATCTTTTCTAAAAGCTTCTCTTTTGTCAGCCGGAATTTGTCCTTTTCCTCAAGCTGGATTCCCACCGGGACGCCGCCCGCCAAGACTGTGCACGGAACATAGGAGACATAGCTTGGCTGCGGAATCAGTACCTCGTCTCCGGGATTCAGCATCGCCCGCAGCGCAATATCAATGGCCTCACTGCCGCCAACCGTCACCATGACCTCGCTGTCGAAATCATAGCAGATGTTAAAACGGCGCTCCAAATAGCAGCAGATTTCAATTTTGAGCTCTTTCAGGCCCGCATTCGAGGTATAAAACGTACGGCCTTTTTTCAGAGAATGGATGCCCTCATCGCGGATATGCCACGGCGTATCAAAATCCGGTTCTCCGACGCCTAACGAAATCGCGCCCTCCATCTCACTCACAATGTCAAAAAACTTACGGATCCCAGACGGAGGGATCTGCACAATCAAATCAGATAAGGGGTTTCTCACGGTGTAATCAGCATCCTTTCATCCTCGGGTTTGTCGCACATGATCGTGCCATGGTCCTTGTATTTCT
>JAAWAR010000022.1 GCA_022792295.1 Lachnospiraceae bacterium | reverse complement strand
ATATGATACTGAAGATTAATTTTGACAGTGAAGAAGCCTTATATGTCCAGCTCTGCAATCAGATTATTTTAGGGATCGCGACGGATGTGCTTCGCGAGGGGGACAGTCTTCCCTCGGTACGCCAGCTTGCCGATGAGATTGGAATTAACATGCATACGGTAAACAAAGCATATTCTGTCTTAAGGCAGGAGGGGTTTCTGCGCCTGGACAGACGGCGCGGGGCTGTAGTGGCGTTAAATATGGACCGGCTGCGGGCATTAAATGAGATGCGGGAGAGCCTGGCGCTTCTTGTGGCCCGCGGGGTCTGCAAAAATGTGAGCCGGTCGGAGGTTCATGCGCTGGTTGACGAAATATTCGACGAATTCAGCGGACAGGAATGAGGAGGAGCGATATGTTGTGTGAACACTGCAAAACACGGGAAGCAACGGTAAAATATGTGGAGGTCATCAATGGGGTGAAGACAGAGCACAACCTTTGCTCTCATTGTGCGAGAAGTGTAGACATCGGTCAGTATTCAGCGCTGTTTGAAGGAGAATTCCCACTCGGACGGCTGCTTGCCGGCCTTCTTGGCATGCAGAACGCGGAATCGGGTACGGCGCGCTACGACAGCGTGGCTTGTCCGAACTGCCATACGACGTATGGGGAATTTGTACAAAACAGCCGATTTGGCTGTCCGGACTGTTACAGTGTGTTTGATCCCCTGATCGGTGATAATATAAAAAAGCTGCAAGGCAACGAACGCCATGTGGGCAAGCGGCCGAAAAGCGTTTCGGGTCAGGCGGATTCCGGCGGGGAAAGGCATAATACGGCCGGTCCCGCGGCGGGAACGGAAAATGAAGCGGCGGGCTTTCAAAAGCTCGATGCAAGGGAGCGTGTCCAAATCTTACATGCAAGGCTTAAGGAGGCACTTAGGCGTGAAGACTATGAGCAGGCAGCGGCGCTCCGGGATGAGATGAGAGGATTGAAAGAGGAGATAAAACAGGATGGCGAAATGGTATGAGACGCCGGGTGAGCCGGCTTCCAATGTGATATACAGCCGGATCCGCCTTGCAAGAAACTGGCGGGATTATCCGTTCCCGGCAAAGATGACAGAAGAACAGTGCAAAGAGCTGGTAGACCGCCTTGGAGCGGGGCTTCGGGGAATCAGCGCTCTGGACGGGACAAAGTACCGCTTTGCCTGGCTGGATGGCATGGCAGAGCTCGAAAAAACGGCGCTCATCGAACGGCGTGCGATCAATAGGAGTTTTTCGAAAAAGAAAGAGGCTGCCGGACTGATTCTCTCGGAGGATGAACGGGTCAGCATTGCCTTAAACGGCGATGATCATATCCGAATCCAGATCATGGAAAAAGGGTTAAATCCGCTTTCCTGCTATGAACGCGCCGACGCGTTAGATGACTACATCAGTGATCGGTTTGCGTATTCATTTGATGAAAAATACGGCTACCTGACGGCTTTCCCGACTAATGTGGGAACAGGGCTGCGGGCTTCTGTGATCGTGCACCTGCCGTTTTTGTCGCGGAGAAAGAATTTTTCAAGTCTGGTAGCTGACATGGGGCGCTTTGGGACACTGATACGCGGTGTCTACGGCGAGGGAGGCGAGAATTTCGGCTCTCTGTATCAGGTTTCCAATCAAAAGACGCTGGGGCAGACGGAACAAGAGATCATAGAGCTTGTCAAAAAGACGGCCGTAGAGCTTGATAATCAGGAGCGTCGTCTGCAAAAGGAAGCACAGGAGGCAAGGCCACTGACACGTGCCGACGAGGCATATAAATCATACGGCATCCTTAAATATGCCAGACGGCTCACACGAAAAGATGCGATGGAATTTTTGTCCCAGGTTATGACGGGCGTGGCGGCCGGGATCCTTAAGACCGACGGGCCCTGTTCGATTTATGGGTTGATGCTGGGGATACAGCCGGCTAATCTGCTGAGTATGGCCGAGAAGCCTTTAAACAAAGAAGAATTGGATGCGGCCAGAGCCGATTTTCTGCGTGCCCGTCTGCCAAAGATCAGACAGTGAGGAGAGGAGTTAAAAAATGGACCAATATACGGAAAAAGCCAGGGAGGCGTTAGAATTCGCCAGAGAGGCGGCCTTGGATATGGGCTCCCGGACCATTGGCACCGAGCATCTGCTTGTGGGGCTGATTGAGGAGGGGAGCGGGACGGCCGCGAAGGTTTTGGAGGCCAATGACGTATCAAATGAGAGGGTCTTATCGCTGGTTGAAAAACTCGTTGCCTCTTACCAGAATACAAAGACAAAGGATCGCGGAACCTACACGCCGAGTGCAAAACGCGTGCTGGAAAACAGCTACCGGGAGGCGGTCCGTTTTCGTGCACCGTTAATTGGGACCGAGCATATCCTGATAGCTATGCTGAAAGAGTCGGACTGTGTCGCGATCCGGCTTCTTAACACAATGAACGTCAACATTCAAAAAATCTATATTGACCTTCTGTCGGCAATGGGAGAGGATGGCGCCACCGGCCGGGAGGAGCTGCTTGCGGGACGAACTTCCAGGGGAAACCGGACACAGACACCTACTCTCGATGCATACAGCCGGGATCTGACCTCCCTCGCAAAGGACGGGAAGCTTGACCCGGTTATCGGCCGTGAGCGTGAGATCAAGCGGGTAATCCAGATCTTAAGCCGCAGGACAAAAAATAATCCCTGTCTGATCGGCGAGCCGGGAGTCGGGAAGACCGCGGTCACGGAGGGACTCGCGCAGCTTATCGTAAACGGAGATATTCCTGAGACAATCCGCGGAAAACGGGTCGTGATCCTGGATCTGTCCGGTATGGTGGCCGGCTCCAAGTACCGCGGCGAATTTGAGGAGCGTATCAAAAATGTGTTAAATGAGGTGCGGGAGGCCGGCAATGTTTTGCTGTTCATTGACGAGATTCACACCATCATCGGCGCGGGAGGTGCAGAGGGTGCGTTGGATGCCTCCAATATTCTGAAGCCATCGCTTGCGCGCGGGGAGATCCAGCTAATCGGAGCGACAACCATTGAGGAATACCGCAAATATATCGAAAAGGATTCGGCTCTGGAACGCCGGTTCCAGCCCGTGACCGTTGAGGAGCCGACCGAGGAGGAATCGGTCGCGATCTTAAAGGGACTGCGGCCTCGGTATGAGGAGCATCATCATGTTACCATCACGGACGAGGCCATCAAGGCTGCGGTCCGCCTTTCGGCGCGTTATATCAACGATCGGTTTCTGCCGGATAAGGCGATTGATCTGATCGACGAGGCATCCTCCAAGATTCGTCTGACGGTTTATGTGGAGCCAAAGGAGGTCAAGAGTTTGCAGGCGCAGATCAAGGCGCTGGAGGCAGAAAAGGAGGAGGCCATCAAAGCCGAGGCCTATGAAAAGGCCGGAGAGATCAAGAAAAAACAGGCCAGAAAGCAGGAGCGGATCAAAAAGCTTTTGGAGAACTGGGAGCAGGAGAAGACATCAAAAGAACTGTTTGTCAATGAGAACGACATTGCGGATGTAGTGTCAGGCTGGACGAAGATTCCGGTCAGCAAGCTGGCTGAGGAGGAGACAGAACGGCTCTTAAAGCTTGAGTCAATCCTGCATGAGCGCGTTGTGGGGCAGGAGGAGGCTGTGACAGCGGTGGCGAAGGCACTGCGGCGCGGCCGTGTAGGCTTAAAGGACCCGAAGCGTCCGATCGGATCGTTTCTGTTTTTGGGTCCGACCGGGGTCGGAAAGACGGAGCTTTGCAAGTCGCTTTCTGAGGCTATGTTCGGAACTGAGAACGCGCTGATTCGTGTGGACATGTCAGAATACATGGAAAAACACAGTGTTTCCAAGATGATCGGGTCTCCGCCGGGCTATGTCGGCTATGAGGGCGGAGGTCAGCTGAGCGAGAAGGTGCGTCGCAATCCGTATTCAGTGGTCCTGTTTGATGAGGTCGAGAAGGCCCACCCGGATGTATTCAATATCCTCTTACAGGTATTGGATGACGGCCATATCACGGATTCCCAGGGACATCGCGTCGATTTTAAGAACACGATCCTTATTATGACCTCTAATGCGGGCGCGGAAAACATCATTTCGCCCAAGCATCTGGGCTTTATGTCTCAGAACGACGAGCAGGAGAAATATAAGCGCATGAAAACAGGCGTGTTAGATGAGGTGAAGCGTCTGTTCAAGCCGGAATTTTTAAACCGGATTGATGAGATGATTGTGTTCCATCCGCTGAATAAAAAGCATATGAAGGACATCACGACAATCCTTTTAAACACAGTGGAAAAGAGGACAAGGCAGCAGATGGCCATTCGCCTGCACGCAGGGGACGATGTAAAGGAATATCTGATTGAAAAGGGCTATGACGAGAAGTATGGCGCAAGACCCTTAAAGCGGACGATTCAGAACGAGGTGGAAGACCGCCTGGCTGAGGCCGTGCTTGAGGGCCGCATCCGGGAAGGCGATTCGGTGAAAATTTTGTTAAAGGATGGAAAGCTTAAATTTTCCGCCAGGCATCCACAAAGCGCTGGAAAAAAAGAGGTTAGTATGGTATAATCCTTTCGAGATTATGCCGCGCCGATTTATGTTCTCCCAAAGGGAGAACAATTACCGAATTAAATCGTGCGCCTGCCCCACAGGGGTATCATGTCCGCAGGGGAACCTGATAAAGGAATGATAACGATTGTTACAGTTTAGCGGAAGGCTGAACCGTTACGCACAAACAGTTTTGGCACAAAAGGAGAGAACGTATTATGGCAGCGATCAAGGAATTAATCCGTACCGAGGACAACGGGACCGTCAGCTTTGGCGACTACACGCTTGCGGCTAAAGCGAAAAAGGAAGATTACGAGCATGAGGGCGACCTCTATAAAGTAAAGACGTTTCATGAGATCACAAAGCTCGAGAGAAACGGCATGTTTGTTTATGAGTCCGTGCCGGGGACCGCAGTCATGGATTTTTCCGTGAAGGATGCGTCCGTATCGTTTACCGTAGAGGGCAGCGCTGATGCACAGATCACAGTGCAGCTCGAGGATGATATGGAGTATGAGATCTTTATGGACGGCGTAGCGGCCGGTGGTATGAAGACAAATATGAGCGGAAAGCTGAGCCTTTCCGTGGAGCTTTCCGAGGGAAAAAGCGTGGCGGTGAAGATCGTCCGCAGATAAGGGATAGAGGTTCATAGAGTGGCAAAGGCAAAAAACAGTACCATTTTTTTCTGTAAAGAATGCGGCTATGAATCCAGCAAGTGGATGGGGCAGTGTCCGGCCTGTAAGGAGTGGAATTCGTTCGTGGAGGAGCCCGTGGCTTCAGAGAAGAAGCCGCTGGCGGCAAAGGGCGTAAGACTTTCCGGCCGGGGCACTGCCCCTGTCCGTATTTCCGAGATTGCGCTGGAGGATCAGGATCGTACTCGGACAGGCTTTTTGGAGCTTGACCGTGTCTTAGGAGACGGGATTGTAAAGGGGAGCCTCGTGCTGGTCGGCGGTGATCCAGGTATCGGAAAGTCCACGCTGCTTTTACAGGTTTGCCGCAACCTGGCAGCAGCAGGAAAGCGTGTGCTTTACATATCGGGAGAAGAATCGCTTAAGCAGATCAAGCTTCGAGCCAATCGGATCGGCGAGATAACAGGAGAGCTCTTTTTCCTTTGTGAGACGAATCTGGACACGATTTCCGGGGCGATCGAGCAGGCTAAACCGGATATCGTCGTCATCGACTCGATTCAGACCATGTACCGGGAGGACATAAGCTCCGCCCCGGGAAGTGTAAGCCAGGTCAGGGAATCGACAAACCTTCTTTTACAGACGGCCAAAGGCCTTGGAATCGCTATTTTCATCGTCGGGCATGTGACCAAGGAGGGCGTGGTCGCCGGGCCGCGCGTGTTGGAGCACATGGTGGACACGGTACTTTATTTTGAAGGCGATCGTCAGGATTCCTACCGGATCCTGCGGGCCGTCAAAAACCGATTCGGCTCAACGAATGAGATCGGTGTGTTTGAAATGATGGAGACCGGCCTGTCTGAGGTGGCTAATCCGTCGGAGATGCTACTTTCCGGGCGGCCAAAAGAAAGCTCAGGAGCGGTGGTGGCCTGCTCCTTAGAGGGGACAAGACCCATCCTTTTAGAGGTACAGGCGCTCGTAACCGCAACGAATTTCGGCATGGCGAGACGGACGGCGAACGGCGTGGATTATAATCGCATCAATATCCTTCTGGCGATTTTAGAAAAGCGCTGCGGCTATGCGATGAGCCGGTACGACGCTTATGTCAATATTGCCGGCGGCATGAAGATGAACGAGCCCGCGCTCGATCTGGCGCTCGTGATGGCGCTCGTCTCAAGCTATAAGAACCGTGAGGTGGATTCCGGTATGCTGATTTTTGGAGAAGTCGGCCTTTCCGGAGAAGTACGCGGCGTCTCCCAGGCCGCCCAGCGTGTGGCAGAGGCTGTCAAGATGGGCTTTTCCGCCTGTGTACTGCCAAAGGCAAACCTCGCGAAGCTGAAAGCCGATCAGAGGATCCGGCTGATCGGCGTGGATAACGTTCGGGAGGCGATCGGGCTTATATAGAGTCTTATACAGAGTTGTCATGCAAACAACCGAAACAACAGGATCACGCCGCCCAGCACGACAAGAACAATGCCGGTCGCACGATTTAACGCCTTTGGTTCGGCTTTATTGGCAAAAATGGCAGCGATTCTTGCCCATAGGAACGTAAAGAATATGCAGAGACCGAATATAAGCCAGTCAGGTGCTCCGCCGATCGTAAAATGAGAGACGGCTCCTGTGAGGGCGGTAAAGGCCATAATGAATACACTGGTACCGACAGCCGTCTTTAACTCATAGCCGAGGACAGAGGTCAGGATGAGAAGCATCATCATACCGCCGCCAGCTCCGATGAATCCGCAGATAAAACCGATCATAGAGCCGCAGAGGATGGACTGACGGACCCGTTTGGCCGGGGAGACGGCAGCCATGGTTTCTTTGGTCGTCATGACTGGTTTCAGGATAAATTTAACTCCGAGCAGGAAGGTCATGAAGACAGAAAAGCTGCCCATGGCTGCCGGAGGTACCATGCTGGCGATGACACTTCCCACAACGGTGAAGATTAGGACGCTGCCCATCATGATGCTTCCGTTTTTGATGTCAAGATTTTTGTTTTTTCCATAAATATAGGCGGATGCGGCGCTGGCCAAAACATCCGAGGAGAGAGCGATGCCGACGGCCATATAAGAGTCCATCTGAAGAAACGTAATCAGCATCGGACTGATCACGGCCGCAGCGCTCATGCCGGCAAAGCCGGTTCCCAGGCCTGCACCCATTCCGGCAAAAAATGTTACAAGAAGAATCTGCAAAAATTCCATATTCATTCAATTCCTTTCATCATCTGGTCAAGATTTTGGTCAACCGTGCAAAGAACACTCTGAAAAGCGAGCCGCGCTTCTTCATCGACATGTTCAAACAGTTTTTTAAAAAAGACAGTCTGGATACGGCGGCCTTTTTCAATGATAGCCTGCGAGTACTTTGTGCAGACAAGGCAGGTTTTCCGCCTGTCTCCGGAAACAGCCTTCCGTTCCAAATACCCCTCCTGCACCAGCCGGTCCACATTGACAGACACAAGATTTGCTTTGATTTTTCGGATCTCCACAATATCCCTTGCGGTGTTAAACTCCGGGTTATTTGCGAGAAACATGAGAATATCAAAAGCGGTCTGCGGAAGTTTTATTTCCTGACAGAGCGGTCTGCAGTAAGCCGAATAGGCCTGCAGCATTTTATAAGGGAATCGAATGCTCATTTGCATAGCAGTCGTCCTCTCCTTTCAAAAATAGAATATTCAAATTTGAACTATATTATAGGGGATTCCTTTTGAATTGTCAAGAAAAATCCTGCCGTCTTCCTTGACCCGGAATAGAATATGGAGTAAAATGCAGGTTGTGGATACCGCATAGCAAGTAAAAGAGCAATCCAGACAAAAATGAAACGAGGCGAGGCAGAATTGATTGAATTGATCCAGGGAATTTTTCTTCCTTTTGCAGGTACCGTTTTGGGAGCAGCCTGTGTGTTTGTGTTGCGGGGTATGCTTCGCATGAGTGTGCGGCGGGCTCTGACCGGCTTTGCGGCGGGAGTCATGATGGCGGCGTCCGTATGGAGCCTTCTGATTCCTGCAATGGAGCAGGCAGAGGATATGGGCCATTGGGCATTCGTGCCGGCTGTATGCGGAATATGGCTGGGTGTCTTGTTTCTTTTGTTTCTGGATCGGACAATTCCCCATCTGCACCAGGGCAGCAGCGAACCGGAAGGACCGCATGCCTCGTTACGAAAGACAACGATGCTTGTTTTGGCGGTTACGCTGCATAATATTCCGGAAGGCATGGCGGCGGGAGCGGTGCTTGCAGGCTGGCTTTCCGGAAATGGGACGGTCACGGCCGCTGCGGCGTTTGCCCTGTCTCTGGGCATTGCTATTCAAAATTTTCCGGAGGGCGCTATTATTTCTATGCCGCTGCGGGCAGAGGGCGTAAAAAAAGAGAAAGCCTTTTTGTACGGCGTACTGTCCGGCGTTGTCGAGCCGCTTGCGGCAATATTTACAATTTGGGCGGCCGGGTTTGTGCTGCCGGCGCTCCCGTATCTACTGAGCTTTGCGGCGGGAGCGATGCTCTATGTGGTGGTGGAGGAACTGATTCCGGAAATGTCAGCGGGCGCACACTCGAATATCGGAACCTTATCTTTTGCTGCCGGTTTTACGGTCATGCTGGCTTTGGATGTGACTTTAGGATAGAATAAAAACGGTGCAGCCTTTATAACAAAGGCTGCACCGTTTAAAACAGGGGAAGAGGGATTCGAACCCCCATCGGCGGTTTTGGAGACCGTAGCTCTACCATTGAACTATTCCCCTATTTGTTTTTCTCATGCTTAGAGATTCTACCACAGGATGAACGGGTTGTCAATGCTTTTTGACGGAATTTTTGTGTGAAGGATTGTTCCAAATAGTTGTTAGGAGGATTCAGAAGGCCAGAACAGGTAAAAGGGGCCATATGCATCGTTTTGGAGGGCTTTGCAGACATATTGGAAATATTACGGAGTCAAAGCCTGACCAAACCGCTTTGAGAACTGGAAGCGGGCCGCTTTCTTTCCCATTTTGCCTATAAAGAAGTACCGCCTTATTTGGGAGATGCCCCGCGACGGCTTGTTTCTGAACAGATGAAGCAACTGGAGGACGAACATCAATGGCCGAACGCCCCGAATTTCGGGCCGGAAATACAGGGTTCGGGAAAGATTACCAAAAAAAAGGCAGTATAAATTGCAAAAATTCGGTAAAAAATGCAGTTGACGGATGATTTTTAAAATGCTATAAATAAATTGATGTGGGAAACCCGTCTATGACAAAGGAGTTTGACAGTTATGATGAAGCAGAAAAAGATTAAAATCTCATCGATTGCAGAGGCAAAGGAGCTCGTAAAATTGGCCTGCGAGTGCGATTTTGACATTAATGTTTTTTATAATCGAGTGATCATTGATGCAAAGTCGATCTTGGGTGTCCTGAGCCTGGATTTGACCAAGGTACTCACCGTGGAATATAACGGCGAGGACAAAAACTTTGAAGAATTCCTTGCCGATAACGAAACTACGGGAATTCACGCAGTCGCTTAAGAGAGAATCGAAAAGTGCGAAGAAAGCGCGCACTTGCGCCGAAGTGTAGCTGCATCGCAGCTACCTTCCTTAGCGCGTAATGCGCATCCGGGCCCGTCAGGGCCCTTTTGTCTGATGGGGGGAGTTTAGAGAACTTCCAAATGAGACAATAAAACCGTCATTCCTGCAGGGTGTGGCGGTTTTTTCTATATGCCCTCGCAAGAGAAGGCGAACTACGACGGGAGGCCGGTATGGAGGTTTTGGAGAGACAGTACAAAAAGGTGCGGATTTCCGTCCGGAATCTGGTGGAGTTTATTCTGCGGTCAGGGGATATTGATACCCGCAGGACCGGCGGCGACAAGCGTGAGGCGATGTTGGCCGGAGGGCGCATCCACCGCAAAATCCAGAAACGCATGGGTGCGTCCTATCAGGCGGAGGTCCCGCTAAAGGGGATGGTCTTTGATGAAGAAGAAAAGCTTCTTTTGCTGGTTGAGGGACGGGCCGACGGGATCTTTGAGGAAGACGGGATCGTGACGATCGACGAGATTAAAGGAATGTATGCGGAGGTAGGACGCTTTACGGAGCCTGCGCCTCTCCATTTGGCACAGGCTATGTGCTATGGGCATTTTTACTGCCAGGATAAAGAGCTTGAAGGCGTGAGGCTGCAGCTGACCTACTGTAATCTGGAGACGGAGGAGATCCGACGTTTTCAGGTTCTTAAGACTGCCGTGGAGCTTTCGGAGTGGTTTGCCGGCCTGACACACGAGTATTTCAAATGGGCGCGGTTTTTGAAACGTCATGAGGAAACGCGCAATGCCTCGATTCGGGCTTTAGAGTTTCCGTTTCCCTACAGAGAGGGACAGAGGGAGCTTGTAGTGTCCGTTTACCGGACAGTCAGCCGGGGAAAGCGGCTGTTTATTCAGGCGCCGACAGGAATCGGAAAAACACTTTCAGCCGTGTTTCCGGCTATAAAGGCCATCGGTGAAGGGAAGGGAGAGAAACTTTTCTACCTGACGGCGAAGACGGTTACACGCACGGTCGCCGAGGAAGCGCTCAGGATTCTGCGCATTAATGGGCTTTGTTTCCATTCCGTCACGATTACCGCAAAGGAGAAGCTTTGCCCACTCGAAAAGGCAGAGTGCAATCCGGAAGCTTGTGCCTTTGCAAAGGGGCATTATGATCGGGTTAACGACGCTGTGTTTTGTATTTTACAGGAAGAACAGGAGATCACACGGGAGAAGATTCTTTCCTATGCGGGGCAGTACCGGGTCTGCCCGTTCGAGTTCTGCCTGGATATTTCAAACTGGACAGACGGGATCATTTGCGATTATAATTATGTCTTTGACCCAAATGTACGGTTGAAACGCTACTTTGCCGAGGGGAATAAGGGGGAATATCTATTTCTGATCGATGAGGCGCACAATCTGGTCACGAGAGCCAGAGAGATGTACAGTGCCGTGCTTGAGAAGGAGGAGGTCCTTTCGGTCAAAAGGATCGTCAAGGGGAAAGCTCCGAGACTGGAGCGGCAGCTTGACACATTGAACAAGCTTCTCCTGGCGATGAAACGGGAATGCGAAAACTGGCGGCTCTTAAAGGATGTGACCGGGGCGGCAGCGGCGGTGATGGCCGTATTTGCCGAGATGGAGACGTTTTTGGAGGACTTTTTGGATTTTGAAGGGCGCGAGGAAGTGTTGGAATTCTACTTCGGCCTGCGGGATTTTTTGAATGCCTACGAGTATCTGGATCCACATTACAGGATATATGCCGAAAGCCAGAGTGCCTCGTCGTTTTGTCTGCGGCTGTTTTGCGTGAATCCGTCCAGACGGCTTTTGGAGTGCATGAAGCAGGGCATAAGTACAATCCTATTTTCGGCGACACTTTTGCCGATCCGCTATTACAGGACGCTGCTTACCGGAGAGTCAGAGGACTATGCGGTCTATGCCGATTCCCCTTTTGCAGAGGAACACAGGCTCCTCATGGTGGCAGGCGATGTGAGCAGCCGTTATACGAGGCGCAATGAGACAGAATACCGGAAGGTAGCCGATTATATCCGCGCGGTTATGGAGGCGCGGCGCGGAAATTATATGGTATTTTTTCCATCCTATCAATATATGGAGCGGGTAGAACGCCTGTTTGACACAGAGCCGCTGGAGGCCGATCTGCTGATACAGGGGCAGGGGATGCGTGAGGAGGAACGGCAGGAATTTTTGGCGGAATTTGAGCAAAAAAGAGAACATTCCCTGGCCGCCTTCTGTGTAATTGGAGGTGTGTTTTCAGAGGGGATTGATTTAAAGGAGGAACGCCTGATCGGCGTGATTGTGGTCGGGACAGGGCTTCCAATGGTCTGTACGGAGCAGGAAGTATTAAAAGAATATTTTGAGGAGACAGAGGGAGCAGGGTATGACTTTGCGTACCAATATCCCGGGATGAACAAGGTTCTTCAGGCTGCCGGCCGCGTCATCCGTACGCCGCGGGACCGAGGGATCATTCTCCTGCTTGACGACCGGTTCTTAAGAAGGGATTATCTGGAGCTGTTCCCGCGGGAATGGAACCATTACCAGATTGTAAACCGCACAAACGTCAGGGAATGCCTGAAGGATTTCTGGCAGGAATGCCCGGGGGAGCCGTCAGAATCTCCATAAATTGTCTGGCAGCCCCGGAGAGAGGCATGGATTCGCTGCAGGCCGCGATAAGCCTGCGGTGCGGCAGCGTTTCCTTCAGCCGCAGTACGAACAGATCTGTCTCCTTTTGCGGCAGACAAAAGTCAGGAATAAAGGCAATGCCAAAGCCGATGCGGGCCAGATCGATCAAAAAGTCGTTGCTGCTTAACTCAATTTCCGGAACGAGATCCAAGTGCGATTTCTGGAATAAGGCATGCAGAAATTCACTAGTTGCGCTTTTTCGGCCCAGCATCAGGATCGGGTAGCCGGAGAGCTCTGCGAGAGTGAGCGTACGGTCCTTTAAGGGGAAAAAGGCGGCATTGGCGATGAAAACATCGCAGAATTCATGAATAACGCGGATGGATGCAGCATTTGTGAGACCGGAATTAGGATAGTTCGTGACGATACAGTCAACCTGGCCGTTTGCAAGAAGTCCGGCGCACTCAATGGAGGTTGCGTTTGTAACTTTTAAATGAACATTGGGGCAGACAGCGTGGAAAGCTTTTAAGCGAGGGACAAGAAAATAACGGCAGATGGTATCGCTGGCCGCAATCTTAAGCTGCCCCCCGCTTTGGGCGCTGGTCTCTAAAAGACGATTTTCGCCTCTTTGAATCAGGTTCATGGCGGGTTCTATATGTTTGAACAGGATTTCGCCTTCAGGTGTGAGGCGGACCTTTTTGGTGCTGCGGATAAAAAGCGGCTGGCCGAGATGCTTCTCCAGAAGCTTCACGGACTGACTGACAGCGGACTGCGAGATGAACAGGCGCTTGGACGCCTCAGAAAAGCTTAAGGTTTTGGCAACCTGGAAAAATACTTTATATAATTCGTAGTTGATGTCCATGCTGCGTATATACTCCTTATTTTGTCATGGAAGCGCAGTATACTTTTTATCAAAGATAGCGGCCTGTCCTTTGGCCATGCTGTCTTGCTGGAAAGATGTACACAATTTGCCATGGTATCTCCCCTTGGCCTGAACACAAACCGGCGCAGTATACTTTCATCCGTGAGTATACCACAGAACAGGAGATTTTCCAATAGGAGGGTGCTTGAGAGAGTGTGTTTCAGTTCAGGCAGGAGGCGGATCGTTTTGAATCCGCCGTGTATTTTGCCGGTGGGCCGGGATTGACAAATATTTTATATATGGTATGATATAGATAACTACTGTTTAATATACACTAGATAAAAAGAAAGACAACTTGCAGATTTTAATAAGGAGGTGTTCTCATGAGAAATGAAAAGCAGCGCGCAAAAGAGCCTATCTGGACAAAAGGTAGGTATCTGCGGCGGCTGGGAAAGTTTCTGCTTTTATTTTTTCCGGTCAGGCAGGCATGGGAGATTTTGACGGATTATGAGGGATATTTCCTGCTGGAGGAGGAGCCTGCAGAGGCGCTTATCCGGCGATGGGGGACACCGGATAAAGTCTTACGGACGCTTTTGGAGGAAAATCCGGAAGCAATGCGGTATTTTTGGAAGCGGGCGGCTTTATGGATGGCCTTACTGGTTACGATATGTGCGTGTGCGGTATCGACGCAGAATGGGATTTTTGCGGCGCAGGTACTGATTCCGCCTGCGTGCCTGGTTTTTTTACATGGCAGAGAGCAGGCAAAGGTAGAGGGGGCGTTTCCCCAAAAAGAGGCCGGAAAGCGGTGGGCGGTAGCCGCCTGCGGCTTGATTTTTCTTCTGGTGGCCATAATAGAGGCCCAAATGCAATATTTGCTGAAACACATCGAAACAATCCCGCCGAATATCGGCGGTATCCATGTAGGGCGGCTGCTTGACAGAGAGCTGATCGTGTGCGAAGCGCTGGTTCTTGGACTGGCTGTGTGGATGGCAAAACAGGCTGTGACCGCATCGGTGCTGTATCTGGCGGGATCGGCTCATGCCATGGGGGCCCTGTTGTTTTTGATGGAGGTGCACAGCTATCTGCGATCTATGGACATCAGTGTGCTGGGGGCATGGAACCGGGTATTTTTGTTCCCGGTGCTTTATTATGGGATCGGGGCCGGGGTCTCGCTTGGAATCTGGACTTTTTTAAGAACGGGAAGGAGAACGCAGAGCCGTGGATGCACAGCTTAAAAAGGGGATATTGGAGATGTGTATCCTGCATGATCTTGAGAAAGAAAGCCCGTATGGGTATGACATGATCCGGACGATGCACGGCTTTTTCCCGGAAGTGACGGAAAGTACGTTTTACGCGATCCTGCGGCGGCTTTACCAGGAGGGGGATGCGGAAGTCTTTGAAGGCCGCGAGTCCAGAGGGCCGGCCCGGAAATATTACAGGATCACAGAGCAGGGCAGAAAGCGGCTTTCACAGCTTAAGGCGGATTGGGAGAATCTTAAGAGCGTGGTGGAGGAGGTAATGCGGATTGGATAAACAAAAAAAGCTGAGCCGGCGTTCCTGTTCCAGGCGGCCGGCGCCGGTTTGGCCGAGTAAAGAGAGGCTGTTTGCTGTACGGACCAAATAGGAAGTTTGGCCGGTAGGCCGAACGGCCGGCCGTTCGGACAGACTTTTGGCATATTGTAATTTGTCGAAGGACTGTGTATAATAGAGCTGTTGAGGACGGGAGGTATGCAATGAACGAACGACTGGAACGTTTTACAGGGCTTTTACGCGGCATATTCGAGTTGGATAAGTCGGATTTGGATTTTGGCATTTACCGCATTATGAATATCCGGAAGGCAGAAATCGAGCGCTTTTTGAACGAAGGCCTGTCAAAGAAGGTGCAGGAGGCGCTGGCCCCTTTTGCCGCCAATATGGGGGCGGTTGAAAAGCGGATCGCCGAAATTGAGGCACAGTGTGACGCGGTGGGGGTTGCCGTCCTAAGCAGCCGTATGGCAAAAGAATATAGCTCCCTTAAGTCTACACTTGCAGCGGGGGTTGATCTGTCCGCCCTTGAAGCGGATGTATATTCTGCTCTTTACAGCTTTTTTAACCGGTATTACGAGGAGGGGGACTTTATTTCCAAACGCCGCTATAAGGAAGGTGTATACGCGATTCCTTATGAAGGGGAGGAGATTAAGCTGTACTGGGCGAATCAGGACCAGTATTATGTGAAGACCAGTGAAAATTTTAAAGACTATACATTTCATGCAAAGAATGCATATGGGGACGGCTGTACGGTACATTTCCGCCTGATAGACGCAACCACGGAGCAGGATAACAACAAAGAAGCCGACGACAGCCGGCGTGTTTTTATGCTCTGGCCGGAGGCACAAACGGTTCCCGGCCTCAAGACATTTGAATGGGACGAAAAGACGCGTGAGCTTGTCATCCGTTTCATATACGACATTCCGGCCGAGAAAAAGAAAAAATATGAAGAAGAAACGTATACAGCCATCTGTGACTGGCTTGTAAAGGAGCAAAAGGAGCTGATACCGATCCTGCTCGCAGAGGTATCAGCAGATCCGAAAAAGAAGCAGTCGCTTCTGCAAAAGCATTTAAAGAGCTATGTCGCAAAAAATACATTTGACTATTTTATCCATAAGGATCTTAAGGGCTTTTTGTACCGCGAGCTCGACTTTTATATCAAAAGCGAGGTCGTCCATCTGGATGATCTTGATACCACGGATGAGCAGCGTGCGGAAACTTATCTCGCCAAGGTGAAGGCCATCCGGCGCGTGGGGCGTATGGTGATCGACTTCCTGGCACAGATCGAGGAATTTCAGAAAAAGCTATGGCTTAAAAAGAAATTTGCCGTGCGCACAAACTGGTGCCTCACATTGGATCAGATCGACGAGTCCTTCTGGCCAAAGATCGCCGCGAACAAAGCGCAGACGGATGAATGGATTAGCCTGTATGCCGTTGACGAGACCGAGGCATCTGATTCGTCCGCCGGGTGGACGAGTCCGCCGACTATGGATTTTTTACGCCAAAACCGGAACCTGATTGTCGATACAAAACATTTTTCCACGGATTTTAAGGAACAGGTGATTGCCTGCGTGGAGGATCTGGATGCCGGTACGGATGGCCTGCTGATCCATGCAGATAATTTTCAGGCGCTGAAGCTTTTGCAAAAACGGTACGCCGGCTGTATTGATACGATCCACATTGACCCGCCGTATAATACGGATACGAGCGGTTTCCTCTATAAGAATAATTACCGCCATTCGAGCTGGGCTTCGATGATGTTTGACCGGATCGCGCTGGCCGACCGGCTGCTAGAAGACGGGGAGGGCGTGTTCCAATGCCACATTGATGAAAACGAATATGAGCTTTTGTACGGCATCTTTGACATGCTGCCCCGTCAGGACGCGGGTACGATTGTCTGGAACAAATTAAATCCGATGCTCGGACGCAAGGGGGTTGCTACCCAGCATGAGTATGTGATCTTCCGGTCGAATCAGGATGCCTCGATCTATGCAAAGAATGACAATATTGAAAAAATATTTGCCTATGCAAGAGAGGCAATCGCAGAAAACGGGGGAATTAACGCAGAAGCCCGAAGCGCGTTTGCAGCAATGCTTAATAAAGACCCATCCTTATCCGGCGGAGACAGGGCGTATCATTTTATAGATGACGAGGGGAACGTATACCGTCAGGTCGCAATGGGCGCCCCCGAGAAAAGGATGGATCCCAAATATTATATCCCGCTTATCCATCCGCTTACAAATAAGGCGTGCCCGGTGCCTTCAAACGGCTGGTCCAGGAAGCCTGAGACCATGCAGGACATGCTCCGTGGAGGAACCATCCTGTTTGGCAGGGATGAGAAGACACAGCCGCAAAAAAAGGTAGTCCTGTCAAAAACGGGAGAACGGCAGATCCCGTCCGTGCTGTCCGAGGGGAAAAGCGGAAAGGCCGATCTGGACCGTCTGGGCCTGGACTTTCCCTACGCGCATCCGATATCCATGTACGAAACACTGATTTCTGCAAACGGGGGGAACACCATCCTGGACTTTTTTGCCGGCTCTGGTACGACTGGCCATGCCACGATCAATTTAAACCGTTCAGACGGGCGGCACCGCAAGTATATCCTGATCGAAATGGGCAATTATTTTGATGAGGTGACTATACCGAGGCTGAAAAAAGCGGTCTATGCGTCCGATTGGAAAAACGGCAAGCCGCAAAGCCGCAGCACGGGTGTGCCGCAGAGGATTAAATATATGAGCCTCGAAAGCTACGAGGATGCCCTTTCCAACATTGAACTTTCTGAAGAATCCCTGCCGCTTTTGGGGCTTTTGGGAGACGATTATCTGATTCATTACATGCTGGACACAGAGACGGAAGGCAGTCTTTTGAATGTTGAACGGTTCAGGCAGCCTTTTGACTACCGGATGAAAATAAATGAGCACAATGAAACCAGGACTACGGCGGTCGATCTGGCAGAGACCTTCAACTACCTGATCGGCCTGTCCGTCATCCGTCAGAGTGCCGTTTCCTATTTCCGGGCGGAGGCGGACGCCGCAGGAGTCTATGAGGGCGCGGTACGGCTTGTGGAAGACAGGGATGGAGAATTTGGCTTTAAACGGGTGGAAGGTACGCTTCCGGATGGACGAAGAACACTTGTCATCTGGAGAACCGTTACGGATGACCTGCTTAAAAGCAATGCGGCGCTGGATGCCTATTTTCATGCCTGCACAAGCGGCACGTGCGGACGTGGATTCGACGTTATTTTTGTCAACGGTGACAATAATCTTGAAAATCTGCGCACAAAAGACGAGGGCTGGAAGGTCAATATGACAGAGACGGTCTTTAAGAAGCGGATGTTTGAGGACGAGGGAGACGTATGATAAAAAGAAAAGCGCAGGCCCCTGCCTTTGGAGAGCGGCTTGTCCTGTTTCGATATTTTCTTGACCTGTTTGGGAAAAAGACGCTTGCCGATCTTGCAGGCAAATTAAATCAAGCC
Organism: Lachnospiraceae bacterium; assembly: GCA_022792295.1. Taxonomy (GTDB): domain Bacteria; phylum Bacillota; class Clostridia; order Lachnospirales; family Lachnospiraceae; genus CANQGL01. The sequence goes on along the minus strand of JAAWAR010000022.1, from coordinate 2,381 downwards.
GAATTTGAAGGCTGTGATGAAAACCAAAACACATATTTTTACGGCTATCTGAAGCGTCTTTGCGCTGCCGCCCCAAACAGCGTAAAGATAAGCGCCGACCGGCTGCGTCAGTACGACGAGAACATCTGCCGCCACGTGAGGCGCATCGGTGAAAAGCGAGAGGGCGGCCTTGTGCTTAAGTATTTTCAGTACCTGGCGCTTTTGTTTACCGAAATATATCTGGACCGGTATTTCACGGATCGGGCGGCGTTCCTGGCTGATCTCAATGCATTCCTGGATCGGGTACGGGAGCAGACGCAGGGGGAACTGAAGCTTTCTCCTTTTACAGAAAAAGAGATGAATAAGCTTGCCTTCATGTGCGCGACCGGAAGCGGAAAGACGCTGCTTATGCACATGCATATCCTGCAGTTTCTTCACTATATCAAAAAGGCGCAGAGAAGGGACAGCCATCTGCAGATCAACCGCATCCTTGTCCTGGCTCCGAATGAGAGCATGAGCAGGCAGCATCTGGACGAGCTTACGCTTTCTTCCATCCCTGCGGCCATTTTTGACAAAAACAAAAGCTGGCTTCTTCATCGGGAGCAGGTCGTCATTCTTGACATGAACAAGCTGAAGGAGGAGGGGAAGGTCAAGACCGTCTCGATCGACAGCTTTGAACAGAACAATCTTGTCCTCGTGGATGAGGCGCACAGAGGCCTTGTCGGGGACGTCTGGTATGAATACAGGAGCCGGCTGTCATGCGACGGCGGCTTTGCCTTTGAATATTCCGCTACCTTTAAGCAGGCGCTTTGCGTTCTGAATTTGTCCAGGGAAAAGGAAAAAAAGCTGGCAGACGAATACTGCCGTTCGATCCTCATGGACTATTCCTACCGGTATTTTTACAGGGATGGGTATGGAAAGGAATACCGAATCTACAATTTGCGGGAAAGCGCAGATAAAGAACAGAGCCTTCTGTATCTGACCGGCTGCCTGCTCTCCTTTTATCAGCAGCTTAAGCTATATGAGATGTATCAGAGGGACTACGCGCCTTTTCAGGTCCAAAAACCGCTTTTGGTGTTTGTGGGAAACCGTGTTACGGCCAGGCTGGGTGGTGAGGAGTTGACGGATGTGGAAACCGTTCTTGATTTTCTCGATCAGTTTGTCGGATGCAGAGACGTTTCCATACGGCGTTTGCAGGCCATTCTGGAGGAAGACACCGGCCTTGTGGACGGGGCCGGCTATGAATTATTTTCCCAAAGCTTTCAGGCCGTAAAAAGTCTCTTTGGCGGCCATGCCAGAGCAAAGGAGGTCTATCAGGATCTTTTGCGGGCGGTGTTTCATTGCGGGCCTGCTTTGGGCACGCCGCGCCTTCATGTGGAGCAGCTCCGTCAGATACCCGGCGAGATCGCCCTGCGTATCGGTGAGGATGGGAAGTATTTTGGCGTGATCAATATCGGCGACTCCGCGGCCTTGATTCGTAATTGCGACAAAAGAGGCATTGTCGCCTCCACGGAGGAATTCCTGTCCGACTCCTTATTTGAGCGGATCAACCGGCCTGAATCCGACGTGCAGATCCTGATCGGTTCCAGAAAGTTTACGGAGGGCTGGAACAGCTGGCGGGTATCCGCAATGGGCCTCATCAATTTTGCAAAGGGAGAGGGAGCCCAGGCGATCCAGCTATTTGGCCGCGGCGTGCGTCTTAAGGGGTATAACGGCTGTCTTAAGAGAAGCAGCATGCTGGATGACAGCACCGTGCGGATTCCCAAATGGATCGGGCTTTTGGAGACCCTAACCGTCTTTGGCGTACGGGCACAGTACATGGAGGAGTTTAAACAATATCTCGAGCTGGAGGATGTGCCGGCCAATGAAAACGTCCATATGGTCACGCTTCCCGTTCACAGCCGGTTTAACGAGATTCAGGAAAAGAGGCTGCGCGTTATTAAGGTACGGGCAGGAGCAAACTTTAAGAAGCAGGCAAAACGGCTTCTGCTTACTGTACCGGATGAAGGGTTTATGCGTTATTTGACGAAAAACCGGGTCGTTCTGGACTGCCGCTCGAGGGTACAGACGATCGAATCGGCTTTTAGCTTCGGGCTTCGTTCTATAACGGAGGAACACACACTTGAGAAAAGGTACATTCCGTATCTGGACTTTGAACGCATTTTTGAGGAGCTGGAGGCCTATAAAAACGAAAAGCTTTATTACAACATTAGCCTTATAAAGGAAAATCTGAAAGCCATTCTTGAGACGGAGGGCTGGTATTCCCTGATCATTCCTCCGGTTTTCATGCAGATTGATTCCATGGAAAAGCTGGATGCTGCCGCGGATTTTTGCATCATGGCGTTAAAGGGTTATATGGATCGGTTTTACAAATATGAACGCGAAAAATGGGAAGCGCCCCT
>JAAWAR010000003.1 GCA_022792295.1 Lachnospiraceae bacterium | reverse complement strand
GAGGAAGCCTCCTTAAGCGCGGAGGAGATTGCATCCGGGCCGTTCGCCGCCACGATGATCGCCTCATAATTGCCTGCCACCGCATTGTTCACGCACTCGATCTGCTGTGCATCATCCTTTGTGTTCGGGGACATAAAGGTCACAGTCACGCCCATCTCGGCCGCCGCCTTCTGTGCGCCCTCATTTAAGGTCACCCAGTGCTGGTCGATGGAATCCATCGTAATCAGCGCGATCTTCCACTCCTTAGAAGCCTTCGCCGTGCTTCCCGCGCTGGCGGCGCTTCCCGCGCCCTCAGCCTTGATGACCGATACGCCGGTATCCGTAACCTTGCCGCCAAGAGACTCGCCGTTTAATGCGGCAACGGCTGCCTTCACACCTTCCTCGCCCATGACATCCGGGTTCTGTGCCATCGTGCACAGAAGATAACCGTCGTTGATGAGGTTCATGATCGCGTCAGACTTATCAAAGCCCACTCCGATGATGTCGCTCTTTCCGGACGCCTTGATCGCATTTCCGGTTCCGGTCGTAGAGCCCTCGTTGCAGCCGAAGATGCCGACCACGCCCTGCGTGATGTAGTTCTCGGCGATCGTCTGGGATTTCGCCGCATCGCCCTCACCGTACTGGGTCTCCATGAGCTCATAGCCCTTGCCCTCGAAGGCAGAGCGGAAGCCCGCTTCTCTCTTAACGGTTGAATCCGTCGCCGCGTTTACGTTTACGATACCGATCTTACCGGAGGTAACGCCGGCGGCCTCAAGAGCCTTGATCATTTCCTCGCCTGCAGTCTTTCCGGCTGCCTCGTTATCCGTCGAGAAGGTCGCCTCTGCGTCTACGTTTGCCGGAGAGTCTACGTATACCAGCTTCACACCCTGGGAGGAAGCCTCCTTAAGCGCGGAGGAGATTGCATCCGGGCCGTTCGCCGCCACGATGATCGCCTCATAATTGCCTGCCACCGCATTGTTCACGCACTCGATCTGCTGTGCATCATCCTTTGTATTCGGAGACATGAAAGTCACAGTTACGCCGAGCTCGGCCGCCGCCTTCTGCGCGCCCTCATTTAAGGTTACCCAGTGCTGGTCGATGGAATCCATCGTAATCAGCGCGATCTTGGTATCGCCGGAAGCCGCCGCTGCCGTCGTTTCCTCGGCCGCCGCTGCCGTCGTCGTCTCAGCAGGCGCCGCGGCTGTCTCTGCCGGTTTGGAGCTGCAGCCTGTAATGGAGGCCGCCGCTAATACTGCGCAGCTTAACGCTGCAAGTAGCCTTTTCTTCATAAAAAATCCTCCTTTTTATGTATTACATCTTTATTTAACCATCCTTTCGGACGTTTAAATCCTATTTGTTTGCCTTCTTTCCAAAATTTCCGGAACGGACCACGACATCAAGAAGCACCGAGAATACCACGATGATACCGATCACCAGGCGCTGGATACCGACTTGCGCGCCGATCATATTAAGGCCATTCTCAAGCGTCTGCCATACAGCCGCTCCCGCGAAGGTGCCCAAAAGAAGCCCGGTTCCGCCAAGCGGAGAAATCCCGCCGATAACACCGGCTGCAACGCCGTACATCTCATACATATTGCCGGCCTCCATGTTGCCCATGCCAGCCTGTGCACAAAGGATAAATCCAACCACGCAGGCACAGACTGCACTCACCAGATAGGCCTTGATCGTCGTCTGCACAACGTTGACGCCGGACAGCTTCGCCGCATCCACGTTGGAGCCGATCGCGTAAATATGGCGTCCGGTCCTAGTCTTTGAGAGCAGGAAGAAAAATACCAAAAAAAGCACGAGTGCAATCCAGAACGTATTAAAAATCCCGAATGTTTTTCCGTAATAGAAGAAATTCTGGAAACCGTCTCCCGCCTCTTTGCCGATTCCGCTTGCAATCGCGTCGGTGTTGCGGTTGTTGTTTACCATGTAAGCCACGCCGCGGGTCACAAACATCGTGCCAAGCGTTGCGATAAACGGCGGCAGTTTGAACTTTCCGACCAGGACGCCGTTCACAACGCCGCAGGCCAAGCAACAGACCAATGCAACGGCCATCGCCGTCACCGGATTCACGCCCATCGTCATAAGTGTTGCCGAAATCATTGCACTCATGCCGACCATGGAACCGATTGAAAGATCAATATTTCCGGTGATCAGAAGATAGCTCTGTCCGACGCCAATGAGCAGATACTTGGACATCGAGCGCAGAAGGTTCATCACATTCTGCCCCGAAAATACGTTGCTGTCAATCAGGCCAAAGGCCACATAGATAATCACCAGTCCCGCAAATGCCGTAACGACCGCGCCCATGCCGCGTATCCCTAAAAGCCGTTTTATTGTGCTTTGCTTTTTCTCATTCATACTTTTTGTCCTCCCCTTAACTTGCCTGCTGCTTTTTCTCAAAATCGGTTGCAAACTTGAGAACCTCGTTCTGTGTGGTCTCCTTTGCCATAACCTCTCCGGTGATCCGTCCGTCGCACATGACGATCACCCGGTCCGCGATGCCTAAGACCTCGGGCATCTCCGAGGACACGAACATGACTGCGATCCCCTCTTTCTTTAGCTGGTTCATCAGATTGTATATCTCAACCTTCGCGCCTACGTCGATGCCGCGCGTCGGCTCGTCGAAAATCACGACTCTTGAATTTCTTGCCAGCCATTTGCCGACCACCACCTTCTGCTGGTTGCCGCCGGATAAGTTCGCCGCGTTGACCTCCACGCTCGGCGTCTTAATCAGAAGATTCTTCACTGCCTCCTCGCAGAGCTTATCCTCCTTGGCACTGTTGATTACGCCAAGCGAATTGCATACTAGATCTAGGTTAGGGAGCGCCAGATTGTGACGGATGCTTAACTTTGTACAGAGCCCATCCTTTTTCCGATCCTCCGGTGCAAGCACGATTCCTGCCCTAATCGCATCCATCGGGCAGCCTATCTTTACTTCCTTTCCATCCAGGAAAATCTCACCGCCTGTCTTTGGATCTACGCCGAAGATTGCCCTTGTCGTCTCTGTCCGCCCTGCGCCCATGAGTCCCGCAAAGCCGACAATCTCGCCCTCGTAAAGAGAAAAGCTTATATCACGCACAAGCCTGCCCGCGTTTAAATTCTTCACCTCAAAGATTTTCTTTCCCTTTTCACAGGAAACACGCGGGAATTGCTCCTTAATTTCCCGGCCTACCATATTGGCGATGATTTTATCCATCGTCATGTCTTTGAATACACCATCCGTTATGTATTGGCCGTCCCGCATGATCGTGACACGATCCACGATGGCCTGCAGCTCCTCGAGACGATGGGAAATGTAGACGATCCCGCATCCGTCAGCCTTAAGTTTGCGGATAATCCGAAACAGCTCGTCAATCTCCTTCGCCGTCAGAGACGATGTCGGCTCATCCATAATCAGAATCCTCGCGTTGATCGAAAGCGCCTTGGCAATCTCGACCATCTGCTGTTTGGATACCGGCAGATCGCCTACCGTCTGCCGCGGGTCGAGCTCAATCTTTAATTCTCCCAGGATCCTTGCGGCTTCTGCCTCCATCTCACTGTTCTTTAAGACGATTCCGTTTACCCTTTCACGGCCTAAAAACATATTTTCCGCCACCGACAGATGACGGCACATGTTTAACTCCTGGTGAATGATCGCTACGCCTACTTCCTGCGCCTGCTTCGGCGTCAGGCTGTCATATTCCTTTCCGAATATCGTCATGGTCCCGCCGTCCTTCGTATAGACGCCGCTTAAAATCTTCATCAGGGTGGACTTGCCGGCCCCGTTTTCCCCGAGAAGCGCCATGACTTCACCGGAACGAAGTTCAAAATTGACATGATCAAGTGCCTTTACACCCGGAAAGGTCTTCATGATCTCCTTCATTGATACGATTACTTCTCCCATCAGTTCTCCCCGCTTTCTTTAATCCTCCGATTCTATGCAAAATCTTCCATGGCGACCGATAACGCCGCCACATCTCCGAGCGTTTCCCCAAGCCCGGCCGGCAGCACTCTGCAGGCCTGCCGATTCGGCAAAAGCACTTCTTTTTCCAGAATCCGGTTCATTTCGGCCTCCATCAGATGACCGGCCCGCACGAAAATACTGCCGATCACGATTGCCTCCGGATTTAAAAGATCCATGAGGATAGCCAAAAGCCGCCCGAGATTCCTGCCGGTCTGCTCCCAGATCCCGACTGCCTCTGGATCCCCCTCCATCGCTTTTTGATAGAGCTCCTCGGCGGTCCCGAGCCCGTACTGAGCGATCCCTCCACCGCTGCAGTACCCCTCATACGATCCGGCCTTTCCATATCCTGTATGGCCGTCTGCAAAAAGCCGGATGTGGCCCGTCTCCCCAGCCATCCCCGTGCTTCCCTCGTAGAGTTTTCCGTTTAAGATGAGGCCCGCACCCAGACCGGTTCCAAAGGTCAAAAAGATCATATTTTCTGTCCCCCGGCCCGCTCCGAATTTCCATTCGGCTACGGCGCAGGCATCCGCATCATTTTTCAAATGTACAGGAAGACCGAAGCGTTCCTCCAAAAGCTTCTTAATCGGGACATGATCCCAGCCCGGAAGATTCGGCGGACCAAGGATCTCCCCCGTTCCGCTGTTTAGGGGGCCGCCGCAGCTTATGCCGATGGCCCTCACATCTGGCGTCAAAAGCTCCTCTGCCGCCCGAATGATCTCCTCAAGTGTACGCTCTCTGTCTGTTGTCAGGAAACGGAGCTTCTTAAGAATCCGCCCGTTCTCATCCCCGCGGACGACGGCACATTTCGTTCCGCCGATGTCGATTCCGATATATTCCCTCATGGTTTTTGTATTCCCTTCTTCTGTTTCTATCTTACCATAAAAAAAAGCCCCCATGCAGGGGGCAATCTTTCGGTTAAGGGGGTCATTCTTTCGGTTTCACCACACGATCCGGTCAAACTCCTTCTTCTCATAGGCTGCCGTACACGCTCCCTCCTCCACCACCAAAAACCGGTCAGATATCTCCAGCGTATCCGATATGTTGGCCGTGATGATGAGGACTGCGGTGCCCCGCGAGAGCGTCTCCTGTATAAGCTCAAGCGTCCTCCGGCGTGTAAACATGTCCCCCTTTGCAAGCGGCTGCACACAGACCAAAACGCGCGGATGCAGAAGCTGCAGTCTGTAGTAAAGAAGTGCGATCTGCTCATGAAGCTTTAAGTTGGCAATGTTTGTCTCATCAATGGCTTGTCCCACCAAGGGTCCGTACTCCTTGCGGACACTCCGGCAGAGCCTTGCAGGCAGCACGCTTTTTTTGAGCTTCCGGTCGAGGAGAAACGTAAGATTCTCCATGTATGTCCGGTCCCAGAACAGAAGACGTTCCACACCGTCCTGCGGAATCACCCCAATCTGGGCATCCAGATAATGAGCTGCCTTTTTTTGCGTATAGGGCTCGTGCTCCAGTGTGATTCGTCCGCGTTCACATGACACGCGGCCGGTCAAAAGCCCCAAAATATCTTTTGCAATCCGATTGTCCATATCCAGAAGCGTCAGGCATTCTCCCTTATGCAGCACAAACTTAAGCCCGTTCAGACTCCCCGCATACACACTGTGAAAATGCATAACACCCTCCTCCGACTCCGGGTCCGGATCTGTCTCCTTCAGGCTCCATTCGGTGATATATGGTGCGATCGCCTTATCCGTCAGCTCATCCTTTTCAAATACCTTCTCGATGTAACCGCCCGAGTACAAGGAGGTACGGTCCGCCACACGAAATATTTCCTGATGGTGATTCCCGATATAAAGGATAGCAATCCCCCCGCTGCGGACTTTTTTTAACATTCTCTGGAACTCGGCCAGCTCATATTGGCTTAAAAAGTTACCCGGATTATCTACGATGACGAGCTTACATCCCGCAAGCAGTGCCTTGCCAAGCTCCACCAGGCATCGTTCCAAGGCTGACAGGCTGTCTACTCGTTTGCCGATTTCCACCCGGATACCGTTTTCACTCAAAAAATTCCTTGCCTGCTCATAGAGCACTCTCTCATTGATAAAATACTTCTTAAAGCCCTTTCGCAGCACAAACAAATTGTCCACGACGCTAAGGCCCTCCACCAGACTGCTTTTCGGCCCGATGACGCAGACCCGGTTTTCGCTGTTATCACTGTGGGAGTAGCTGTTGACAATCCGGCCGTCGTACCAGACCGTTCCGAAGGAAATCGGATGATTATAGCAGATCAGATCCACAAACTGCTCCTCCGCCCTGCCGTTCTTTCCGATCAGTCCCATGATCTCTCCGGCGTACATCTGGAAGTTCAGATTGTCCAACAGCTTCTCGCCGTTTTTAATCAGGCTTACATGGTTCATTCGCAGAAGCTCTCGCTTCATGGCATCTCCCTCCGGCAAATCATCCTGGCTGCATCCCGTTATCTTGCACCAGCGGAAGATTCACGACGACATCCGTCCCCGCGCCCTCGTGGCTGTAGACGTCGATCCCGTATTCCTCGCCAAACAAAAGCTTGATACGGTTGTTTACATTTACGACCGCAATCCCGCCTTTCCGGTTCGGCTCCTCCTCCACACCGTCCAGCGCCAGCACGCGCAGCCTTTCATTCAAGCGTTTCAGTTTGTCCTCGGACATGCCCAGACCGTCATCCGAAATCCGGATCCGGAGCTGTCTGTCGCTCACCCCGATGCGGATCATCAAATGGCCCTTTCCGACCTTCTGCTCGATCCCGTGATAGATGGAGTTCTCCACGATCGGCTGCAGTGTGAGCTTCGGCAGCCGGTACTGCAGGATCTCCAGCTCGTTGGACTCATCCTCGTCGCATTCCTCATATTCGATGGAAAGCGACAGCTTGTCTCCGAAGCGAAACTGCTGAATGTAGTAATAATTCTCAATATTGGCAAGCTCATCCTCTAACGTCACCAGATGCTCCACCTGTGAGATCGTATAGCGGAAAAACGTTGCCAGCGCTTCCGTCATCTCCGCAACACCATCCAGGCCGGCAAGCAGGGCCTCGCTCCGGATCCCCTCCAGCGTATTGTAGAGGAAATGAGGATTGATCTGGTTCTGCAGGGCCAGATACTCCGCCTGCTTTTTGGAAACGTTTAACAGATTATTCCGGTCGATCATTTCATTTAAGCGCCGGATCGCCTGGTCAGACTCGGGCGTGAGCGGATAACGGACGCTGAAGAAATCACTGATTACATAGCCCAAGACAAACTGCTCATAGATCTTTTTTGTTTCCCCGTACGGCCGTACAACCAGGCAGAACACCGCATACATATAGACGGCAGCAGACACCGTCAGGATGACAGCCAGGATCCACCGTGCCCCATACTTAAGGCTCATATACCAGACGCAGCAAACTGCAAGAAAAAGCAGGCACGCCCCCATTGCCGCGCAGATTTCGATCTGCTGGGAGATATATTTTCTTCTCTCGTTCATGAATACAGCTTTCTATACTCATTGGGCTTTAGCCCAGAGTATTTGGCAAAGGTTTTCGTAAAATAACGCACATCGCTGTAGCCGACCCGCCCACAGATGTCTGCCACTGTCAAATTCGTCTCCTTCAGGAGCTGCTTCGCCATATCCATCCGCACCTTGGATAAATATTCCAGAAATGTCATCCCCGTATCCTTTTTAAAAATCGTGCTCAGATACGCCGGCGAAAGCCTGGCAACCTCGCTGACCTGCTCAAGGCTCAGAGGTTCTCCGTAATGCTCCGATACGTACTTTTTCACGGACCGGACCGGCCGGTTCTCATCCTGACGCTTTTGCTTTGCCGCCTTTTCATAGGAAGCGGTGATCCTTCGGATCATATAGTCAAACAGCTCCGCTGCCGAGGCACAGTTATCCGCGCCTGCATTATAGCTCTCCAGAAAATCCTCCTCAATGCGGATCCTGTAATTCTTCATAAAAAATAGATAGAGATTACAGACCTCCTTCGTCATCTGCAGAATCTCATGCCCCGTCACACCGCGCAATCCGAGCATCCGGCTTTTCAGCTTCAGCATCGCCTCACGCACCGCAAATACCTCCAGGCTTTCGAGCGCCTGTGACATCAGCCCGTTAAATTCCGCAAACTCCTCACTCTCTGCGAAGGACCCGTTTACAGAAAGCTCTCCCTCCAAAAGCTTGCCGGTCCCGGCAATGAGCCGTTCCTCGATCAAAAGGCGGGCATTTTTTAACGATGCCTCCAGTCCAGCCACACTCTCGCACACGGTTCCAAGCGCAATCGTGACGGCAAAATTCTCCAGGATTCCGCCCTGGACCCGAAGCTGGTCCAAAAGCCCTTTGAGCTGCCTGCGGATCTCCGGCCGCGTTTCCGTTTCAAAGTTCAAAAGGACATAGCAGAAGCTGTCCACAAACAGAAGTTCATATTCCAGCACCCATTCCTCAAGCTGCTGCCCCATGGCATTTTTTACCTTATCCGCCATGAAACGCCGGTTCCTCTCATCGTCGAAAACATGGCTGTCCATTTTCAGGACCGCCATACAAAAATTCCCCTGGCAAAAGGAGTAATGGAACTCCTGATTAAGCGTTTCAAGCGGCTGCCTTAAGAGCTCCCTGTTCCGGCGAAACACAATATCCGACAAAAACGCCTTCCGGATTGTCTCCGTATCGTTCTTTTGCGTCCGCTTCACCTTTTCCTCATAGCTTAACTGCTCCGACTTCTCGCGGAAGCGTTCCGCAAGCCTGCCGAGGCTTTCCGTCAGCTCATCCTTCTTGATCGGCTTTAAAATGTAGTTGCTGACCCCATACCGGATGGCGGTCTGGGCATATTCAAAATGACGGTAGCCGCTGATAATCACAAACTCCATCCGCGGATTGAATTCCTTTCCCAGGCGTACCAGTTCCAGTCCATCCAGTCCGGGCATCCGGATATCCGTGATCACAATATCCGGCCGGTGCTCCTTTACCTTTTCCATCGCCTCGATCCCGTCCCCGGCAAAGGCAGCTACCTCCATCCCCAGTGCTTCCCAATCCACCAGCTTCTCGATCAGTTGGCAGATCTTCTTCTCATCATCCGCAATCAGTACCTTTAACATTCGGCCCTCTCTTTCGTTTTCAGTTCCGAATTTTCTTTCCCCTGACGGAACGCATCAACTTACGGTCATCGCTGTAGATGGCAGTCCCCGGGCCTCTGCAATATACAGGCAGAACATTTCTGTACCCTCAGCCCATTCACGCCTTTCGGCGATCGGCATGCCGGGTACCTTAATCGTCTATAAGCATTGCGATTCCCTTCCGCCCGATTTTGAGAGCCGGGCTCTGCCGATACACCGTTCTGCTGCCTTAACGCTTCTGCTGTCTCGCTCATCTTCCAGCCTTGTTATAGGGCTATTATAAAGCATTCCGGCACGAATTACTATAGTTGTTTTTAAATCGTTTATACTCTCCAAAGCCCCACAGCCGGCGCCTTTATGAAATAATATGGCTCCCCGTCCCCGCAGGCTCTGCCGGTCTCCCTCTCCTCGGGCCGGTACACTTCAAGAAGCTCCCTCACATCGGCCCATGAAAAGCCCACTCGCTCCACCTCTTTCCGGCTTAAAAGGGCCGGGTCTGTGGCGTACACGATCCGAAACCGATCCTCGGATGAGCCGTGGATCAAATGCGCCGCCACCATCTCCAGACCCTCGAAGGCCCCCTTCTCATACAGAGGGAGGATTCTCCCGGCTCCACAGTAGCCGTATTTTCGGATGCAGGCATCCACCTCGTCGTTTTCTCCAAACTGCCTGACCCCAGGTGCCAGGATCACGAGCTCTCCGCCGTCCGCGATCGCCATCCGCGTCCGGTAAATCGCCTTGTTGCCAACCCACATGCTGCGGAATTCCGACGGTTCCAAATAGGTCACAATCTTTTTTTCTCTCTCGGGAAGCCATGTAATGTTCTTTTTTGCCGCCAGAGCCGAGGCCGCCTCAAACGTATCGCGCCCCTCTCCCATATACAGACCGTAAAGCCTTGACTCCCGTTTTTCCTCCCGTGTCACCGTCAAAACAAACGTGATCCCCAGCTGATCCAAAAACTCCCGCTGCGCATAGTCAAAGACCGCGCGCACCGGAGAATCCAAATTCCCCATGATCGACTCGATGCCGCAGACCGCGCTGACCATGTGGGACTTGTTGATCATTTCCCGGCCGCCCAGGCCCACGACAATATTCTTTGTATAGTTGGCCATACCGACAACCTCGTGCGGGACCACCTGCCCGATGGAGAAAACCGAATCAAATTCCCCCGACAAAAGCCGCCTGTTTACCTGTACTTTAATATCCTCATTCCACCGGCCGCCCGACACGCGCCGGCAAAATGCTGCCGGCACCGTTCCCACACAGACCGTATCCTCCCGCCAGTCGTGCGTCAGAAACGCCTGCTTCGGCACACCCGGAAAAAACGCCTCTCGCTCGCTCTCCTCCATCTGCATATGTGTCCCCACAGCCGGCATGACCGACACTTCATGCGCAGCGGAAAACTTTTTATATAAATAGGAAATAATCGCTCCGGCGAAGGAATAGCACCGCGTCATATCCGGCGGAACAAGCAGCACTCTCCGCCCGGGCCTGCGCTTTAAAATCCACCTGTCCAAAAGTCCCTTCCATTCCTCATCCGCCAACACTCTGTCCTCATACCCCAGTCCGATCATTCTCCTCCGTCCTTTCTTTGTGTCCTGTCATGCACCACAAGGCGGCCGGTATCACAACCGCCGCCCTGTGCATACAGGAACCTCTCTATTTTCTCTCCACGTTCTTTGTCACAATCACATTGCTTCCAAGTCCGAGTACATTCTCAATCGCGACGTCTCCGATGTACACCGGCGCCTCCAGCCGTACCGTTCCGATCTCTTGCATGACATCGAAGATCCGGTCCTTCGGAACCGCCGTATCCAGCCGCACGCTCGCAAGCGGCAGCTCCCCGTTCCTTACGGCAACGGAGCTGGAGATCGTTCGCCTCGGGTCCGTCAGTTCCTGCCTTACATAGGCCTCTCCCCGCTTACAAATTGCCCCGGTCAAGGAAAGCAGCTCTCCGTTTTCCACCTCGGCCGTAATGCCGCAGCCGTTTGGACAGACAATACATGTAAATTCTCTTATCATTCCACGCTCACCTCGATTTCCTGTTCTGCTCTGATCGCTTCCTTTTTTAACTCGATCTGGATCATCTCCGCCGGGATCGCCTTCTTCATGGCCTTCTTCGCAATGACCTCCCCGCCCTGCCGCAAAACGATCGTACAGTTTTCAATCTTACGGCTCACACGCATCGTCACGTTCACGTCCCTCTGCCCGCTGATTTTCTGCGGCACCGTATGATTTATATTTCGGTCTGTCTTTAACTCGATCAGGCATTCTGGAAGCCTGCCGCCTTGCACATACTCCGCAACGCCTTCAGCCAGCTTTTCCGCCTCCAGGGACACAAAATCCACCAGATCATGTACATGCAGCACATTCCCGGCTGCAAAAAAGCCCTTCTTTTCCGTTTGGAAGCACTCATCCACGACCGCCCCCCGCGTCCTCGCATCCAGCGGGACGCCTGCGTCGATGGAAAGCTCGTTTTCCGGGATCAATCCGACCGAGAGAATCACCGTATCACAGGCATACTCCTTCTCCGTTTTGGGGATCGGCTTCATCTGCGCGTCTACCTCGCTGATTGTCACGCCCGTGACACGCTCCCTTCCGTGAATCGCTGTGATCGTATGGCTTAAATAAAGCGGAATGCCGTAATCGTTCAGGCACTGTTCAATATTTCGCGGGAGTCCGCTCGGGATCGGCTGGATCTCAAACACCGCCTGTACGTGCGCCCCCTCCAGCGTCAGGCGCCTCGCCATGATCATGCCAATATCGCCGGAGCCCAAAATCACAACCTCTTTGCCGACCATGCGGTTATACAGATTCATATATGCTTGCGCCACGCCGGCCGTAAAGACCCCGGCCGGCCGCTCGCCCGGAATTCCAAGTGCCCCGCGTGTCCGTTCCCTGCAGCCCATCGTCAGGATAACGGCCTTGGCCTGTATTTTCACGAGCCCCTTTGCAGAGGCAATCGTCACGACTTTATCCGGCGATACATGAAGCACCGTCGCGTCGGTTATGTAAGGAATGCAAGCCTTCTGTACCTCGTCGATGAAACGCTGCGCATATTCCGGTCCGCTGAGCGTCGTCTTAAATCTCGTGAGTCCGAAGCCGTCATGGATGCACTGGCGCAGAATGCCGCCCAAAGACTTCTCACGCTCTACGATCAGCACGTCCTGAATCCCTTTTTTATAGAGCTCCACCGCGGCTGCCAGTCCGGCCGGGCCTCCGCCGATGATTACTACCTCGCGTTTTTCCATGTCATGCCTCCTCTCGAACTTTTCCCGTAAACAGCCAGGAGTTCTCTCTCGCATAGCGGATCTGGGTATCCGGGATACCGAGCTCCTCCTCAAGCATCTTCGCAATCCGCATCTGGCAGTAACCGCCCTGGCAGCGTCCCATCATCGAACGCGTCCGGTACTTGATCCCGGCCATTGTATGCACACCGAGCGGATTGCGGATCGCTTCCAGGATCTCTGCCTTCGTCACTTTCTCGCAGCGGCAGATTACCTCACCATAGTCCGGATTCTCCTCGATCAGCCGTGTTTTCACTTCATCGTCCTGTTCCTCAAAACGAGTGATTCCCTTTCGTCTCGGATTAAAATCGGGATTTTCCTCCAGCTTTTCGTATTCTCTGATCATTCCCGCCACCATACGGCCGATCGGGACCGCAGCCGTAAGCCCAGGAGACTCGATTCCTACCAGATTAACGGCATTCGGCGCCAGCTCCGGCCGGATCTCGATCCTGAAATCCTGGATCGCGCCGTTTTCATCCACCCATTTCGGCAGGATGCCGGAATAGTTGCGGATATAGTCCGCCTTTTTGATACATGGCCAGATCTCGGACGCACTCCCGGCAAGATAGTCCATGTTCTCCTGCGGTACTCCATAATATGTAAAGTCGGTCACATTCTCTGCATTCGGCCCGATGATCACATTGCCATCCGTCGTATTCGTCACATGAATCCCCATGTAAGTATTGCTCGGTACCGGATACACCGGCATCGGCAAAAGCCCTCCTGTGCGCCGGTCCAGTATGATGTAATCCCCCTTGGAGCCGATTACATGATATCCCTTGATCCCGAGCATGTCGGCGATCACGCCGCAGCCCAGTCCTGCACTGTTAACGACCCAGCGTGTCCGGTAGCTCCCTCTGGCAGTTGTCACCGTCCAAAGATTTTCCTCCGTCTCGCGGGTGATCGCTGTCACTTCATGATTGAAGAAGTAACGCACGCCGTTTACCGCCGCGTTCTCGGCAAGAGCGATCGTATAGATAAACGGATCCACGATGCCGGAGTTCTCCGAAAACATCGCAAATTCTCCGACCGCCATCGGTACCAGCCTGTGAAGCTCCTCCTTGTCGATCAGGCGCAGACCCACCGCGCCGTTTTTCTCGCCCTGCGCGATCGTCCTCTTAAGGGACTCCATATCCTCCCGGCTCTTTCCCACAAGGACCTTCCCACAGCGTTTGAACGTGAAACCGAGCTCCTTTGCGAGCTCTCCCATCCCTTGATTTCCCTCCACGCATAGCCTTGCCTTCAAAGAGCCGGTATCATACGCGAACCCGCCGTGCACCACACCCGAATTCCTTCCGCTTGTTTCATAGCAGACATCCAGATTCTTTTCCAGCACGCCGATCTTCAGCTTAAACCGCGACAGCTCACGTGCAATCGCGCTTCCGACAACGCCGCCTCCGATAATGAGAATATCAAATTCCCCCATAACTGCATACCTCCTTTTTAAATTTATCCTATAAATTTACGGGTATTTTACCATATTTACGGGGGACTTACAAGTATATTTCACATATTTATCCTATGAATTTTCAGTACTCTATCACGGTTCCTGTCTCGACTGATAGAAGAAAAGCCTATCCCGATTCTGATAAGAAGTATTATCGGAACCGGAACAGGCTCATTTTACTGTTTCATATAGTATTATCGGCTCTTGTTTCTCTGAGTTAAGTCTTTTTTCTAAAAATCATCCCGATTTATCTTTCAAAAAGTCTATATAATACAATTTTTACTTCTTATAATACTTCTTATTACAAGTTGTATGAAAATATTGAATGCCGGGACAGTGGGCTTTGGAAAGGAGGTTCCGTTATGCTTTCTCTGCAGATGAAGTCCGGAGAATATCTCACCATCGGTGACCATGTGGTGGTTCAGGTCTTTAAAGAGTCGGGGCCGCAGTTCCGTGTTTCCATACAGGCCCCAAAAGAGGTCTCCATCGTCCGGGGGAAAGTCCTGGAACG
>JAAWAR010000021.1 GCA_022792295.1 Lachnospiraceae bacterium | reverse complement strand
TGTATGACCATATTGTTTATGACTCCACTGGGGAGCGGGATTTTGCTGCCGAACTTGATACAAATACAAATGTGGCAGTCTATATTAAGCTACCGGATGGCTTTTATATTGCAACACCGGTCGGTCATTATAATCCAGACTGGGCGATTGCTTTTTATGAGGGAACCGTTAAGCACATTTATTTTGTGGCAGAAACAAAAGGTTCTATGAGTTCCATGCAGCTGCGGCTGATTGAGCAATCTAAAATCCACTGCGCAAGGGAACACTTCAAAGCTATCTCAGGCAATAATGTGGTGTATGATGTGGTAGACAGCTATAAATCATTGCTGGAGAAGGTCATGCGCTGACAGTTTCGCTACTTGGATTGCACTTCTAAAAGCAAAAGGAATCTGTTTTTCCCCACCATGATACCTAAATCATTATACCGATTATCGGTAAGTACATCCTCTAACGCGACACGATTCAATCTCTCCTCTGTTACGTCTGTATCCTCCGGGTGCAGTGTCCTGTATAGCAATAAAATAAAAGGAACGGCGCATCGCCGTCCCTTTTATTTTTGCTGTTCCTGCTCCTCCTGCCGCTTCATTGCCTCCACGTTATATACCAGATGCAGGCGCATCGCCTCCCTCGCCGCCTCCGGGTCATGGGCGGCAATGGCCTCCGTGATCTGCCGGTGTGTCTCAATCGACTCCTCCACCAAAGCCCGTTTTACGACTCCCCCGACAAAGTTTACGCCTTTGGTAATGATCGGGATCAGGTTCGGCATGACCTGGTTGCGGGTACTCCTGGCAATCCTGGAGTGGAGATCCACATCCTTTCCAAGATGGGACTCCCCGCTCCTTATCAATGCCTCCACCTCATCGCAGAGCGCCGTGATTTCCTTTATGTCCTCCTCCGTGGCCCGGATCGCTGCAAGGGCCGCGATCTGCGGTTCCAAAAGAAGCCGGACCTCCAAAAGATCCTTTGAAAGCTGCCGCCTGTCCTGGATGTACAAAAACCCGAGCGGATCATCCACCACACCGGGCATTTTTTTCACATAGGTTCCCTTTCCCCTCTTGATTTCCAGAACGTTGCGGCTCACCAAAAGTTTCACCGCCTCCCGGACTGTCCCGCGTCCCACGTTCAAAATAGCGGCAAGCTCAAATTCGTTCGGCAGCTTCTGGCCGTTATGTATGGCCTGCTCCCTGATCATATCCGAAATCCGATCTGCCACCTGTTCCGTCAGAGATCGTCCTCTTTCCTGTACCGCGCCAAACCCGGCAAGCCTTTCCATGTCTACCATATCAATTATATCCAATTTACTCTTTCCATATCTGTTTACGAAATCCTATACCTTATTCCAACTTTTTTATTATTCCACAAATCGGCTGAATTTTCAATCCCTTAAAGTGTTTATTTTTTAATCCCGGCTCAAGCCCGGTTACGGTTCACGCAGATGCGCATTTGCTGCCGCTGGCCGTAGATTAGCTGGATCGGTGAGCAAAAAACCTCTATATTCCGTTTTGATCGGTCCTTGATACATGCCGCTGACGCTTAGGGCTTTCGCAGGCAATCTGTATGGATTTTTGCCTGTCGCTGGGAGCATAATGAATCGTACTCTCAGCGGACAAGAGGCCGCACCCCTCCAGTATCGTGCGGCCCCTTGTCACCGAGGATAACCAAGCCTGAAATGCGCTCACACACGTTTCCCCTCTATAAAAACGGCCTTCGGCTTTGCCGTAATCGAAAATGGGGAGCCGTGCATCAAAACCAGGTCGGCGTCCCTTCCCTTCTCGAGTGTGCCCACGCGCTGTTCAATTCCTAAATGCTTTGCCGGATGGATTGTGATCGTCTTTAGTGCCTCAAACTCGTCCAGCCCTTCCCGCACCAGCATGCCGGCGCACAGAGTCAGGTATTGCTCCGCGATCGCAACCGAGTCCGTCATGGACGAGACCATACAGCCGGCTTTGATTAACTTCACCGCATTTTCATAGCCCTGATTTCTGTGCTCATACCGGTTTCCCTCGCCCAGATAAGGCCCTACCGCAATCGGCCAGCCTTCCTCCGCCAGCAGATCTGCAATCAGACCTCCCTCTGTCGCATGCTCCAATGTCAGACGCACATCACATTCCCTGGCAATGCGGATCGCCGTAAAAATATCGTCCGTGCGCAGTACATGCGCTTTCAGCGGAATTTCTTTTTTAATGACCGGGCGCAGTGCCTCGAGTTTTGGGTCAAAGTGTGGTTTCTTTGTATGCGTATGTTCGGCATACTCCTTCTCATCCCAATATTTCTTTGCGTACAGCAGCGTATCCCGAATCGTGGCCGCGGGATTCTTCACCACCATGGAATCAATCCGCCCTTACCTCCCTGGATAACGGGATTCTGGAAATCTCCTCCCGCCCGCAGGAGCCGGTGGGAACGATCCACCTGCTTGTACTGGAGAACCGGCGTTTTGTGCTGTAATGCGTTTCCCGCTTTGCCGACCTGTACCCCAAAGTCAATTTTTCTATTTCCCATGATTATTACAGTGCCCAGACCAACGCCTACGATTTGTGTATCTCTCCCCAAAAACGATACGCCCAGCTCCGTTCCTACGTCCCGTTAATCAAGGAGGAGATCATACTGGTCGTACATGAGCAGCACCGCTTGGCAAAACGGGTCTACGCAGAGCTGGAGGAACTCAAAACCGAGAAATTCGTCTCCATGCCGCCACATACCTCTCTGTACGCAATCGTCACAAGCTAGTGCCGGCTTGCAGGTTTTGAACCGTATATTCCCTATATCTGTGACGATCCCTATTTTGTCCGCAAGTACGTCTCCGAAAGGCTCGGAATTGCCCTTGCCCCGTCCATCTCCTGGTACGGACGGTTCCGTGAAAATACAAAACTGATAAAAATCCGCTCGCCCCACATCACAACGACCTCCTTTCTCCTGTGGGATGAACGCCGCTATATCACACCCGCCGTGGATGCATTCCGGCAATACCTGATTACACACGCAAGGGAAGTGGAGGGGAACCTTTTATAAGCAGCGCTTACAATTTTACGCATGCAAAAGGGACGGCGAATCGCCGTCCCCTTCCCTGCCGCAAACCTCTGCGCGCTTTTAATGCTGCCAGCTCAACCGTAAACGGCATCTGCACACCCGTGCCATATATCTTCATCCTAAGACAGCCCAGGCATAGTAAGGATCACCGCACAGCCAGCCAAAACGCCCCCGGCTCTGCCCTCTCCCGCCTTTCCTTCCACTCTGCCCCGCCCCACTATACCAAGTCAAGGCCAAAATACGATCCTATCGTATTTTGGCCTCAAGCCTAGCAAATCCCATATACAAGAAACGTCATTTTTCGCAACTGTTACGGCCCTCCAAAAAACCTTACTTTTTCTTTTTCCCTTCCCCCATCAAGCCAGAAAAGCAGCAAAGGCGGGCAGGGACGGCAAGGATTCGCGGACAGTTGGCGAGGCGCGTCAGAAGTTCTTAGTTTGTGTCCGTGCAGACAAAAGGGGCAGATTTCGGCATTCCAGGCCGAAATCTGAGAAGCCCGGAGCGGAAAAATTCATCCGAATTTTTCCAGCGACTGCTTCTAAGCCCCTTTCGTCTGCACGGACACAGGCTTAGAACTTCAAGCGTCGAAGCCTGTCCACGAATCCTTGCCGTCCCTGCCCGTCTTCGCGGACCTCTTTTCTGCACACCTCCCCCTCACTCAGCCGATTCATACACATACAAAGAAAACCGATCCCCGTTGATAATCTGGACCCCCGCATAAAACGGCTCCCCATCCTTATCATAAGCCGTACTGCGGATAAACAACAGATAATCCCCCCGTTTGACCCGCAAAAGCTCGGCCTCCTCCGGCGTGGCACGGCAGAGCTCGATCTCCTTTTCGGAGCTGCAGACCTTCGCCCCGCACTGCTCACGCAGATAGTCAAACAGCGAATTATCATCAAATTCGGCGTTCAGAAGGAAGGCATATTTCAGAGGAAAAAAGCTTTTCTCAATCTGGACCGGCTCCTCGTCGGCCAGGCGCAGGCGGGAGATATAGACAACCCTGCTTCCGACCTGGATCCCCAGCCTCTTTGCCACGTTCTCGTCCGCAGATACCAGTCTCTCCTCCAGCACCTTTGCGCCGGGCCGGACCCCCATCTGAAAGCACATCTCGCTGAAGCTCTGCAGCTTTTTCATATTCCGGGAATATTTCGGCTTTGCCACAAACGTGCCTTTCCCCTGTCTGCGCTCCACGAATCCCTTTTCGACGAGCCCGTTGATCGCCTTTCGCACGGTGATCACACTGATTCCGTAGACCCTTGCCATTTCCAGCTCGGGGAGCAGTCTGCCCCCGGGCTTATATTCCATACGCGCGATCTTATCTTCTATTTCATTTGATAATTGGACATACAGCGGTGTCGCGGCACTGCCCTCCAGCATCCTGTCCGCCCCCTTCGCTTTACGAGTGCCTTTCTGCAGCCGTTCAGACCCCTTCCCGGCTGCGCGTTTTTGTCAATACTCCACTTTCCACATATACCGTCTGTCATCCATGGAATGCCCGCGAAGCTCGGCCATCTGCGAAACATAGAACCGCTCCAGCGGCACCAGTACGACCGGATTGAAAAATTCGGCTACACTCTCATGGATACGGCCCTTATTTAACGCCTTAAAGTCGATCACGATATAATTTTGGGCATACGTCTTTAAGAACTTTAAGCACCGCTCGTCAAGCGCCCTGGTACGTCCCTCACTCATAATGAGCACCATGGGAAGCGCCTTGTCCGTCGTCTCAAACGGCCCGTGGAAATATTCGCCGGTATGCAGGCAGACCGCGTGCTTCCACTGCATTTCCATGAAATGGCAGCAGCACATCGAGTACGCCACACCGTAGTTCGGGCCGGAGGCCAGCACATAGAAAATCGGCTCATCCTTTTCCTTTTCGGCCCATTTTTTTGCCGTCTTTAGACAATCCCGCTTGCTTTCCGCCACGATCTCGTCTATGTACCGATACGCATCCATGGCCTTCTCGTACTTGTCCCAGCCCTCGATCTGATGTAAAAGCTCGAAGCCGATCCGCAGGGAATTTGCCTGATTCGATTCGCTATACACCTGCTCATCCCCGTTGGAATAGGTGACCACGTACTGCCCGACCTTGGCCATCCCCGTCTCCATGCTGCCGGTCATGGCGATCGTGACGGCTCCTGTTGCATTGGCTGCCTTTACCGCCTCCACGGTCTCCGGGGTGGCCTTTAACGAGCAGATCACGGCGATGCAGCGGTTATCCAGCTCCTTGGGCATGGCATGGACAAATTCATTGCTCGTATAGGTGGTGGCGCCAAACGTCTTTGCCTCCGACTGCAGCAGATAAAGCCCCGGGAAAATTGCCGCCTTGGAGCCGCCGCAGGCGACAAAATATACGTGCTTTAACCCGCCTGCCTGATCGAGCTTTTGTTTGATTTCACGAATGATCTCTTTTACTTCCATTTCTCTCTCCTTGTCAAATGCGCTCTGCCGCTTCTGCAAAGCCGTTTTCCCCTTCTTTAATTTTCACGCCGTATAAACGTTCGGCCGCCTCCACGGACACCTTGCGCTCCCGCACGTCGCGCAGCACTTCGGTCTCCGGGCGCTCCTTCGGATTTCCGACTCCGCCCGCTCCAGGCGTAAAGACGCGGATCGTATCCCCCTTTTTAAGCGGGTAGCCCGTCGTTTTGCCGGAGAGCTTCGTTACCTCGCCCGTCTCTGCGGAAATGTGGAAAAAGGAGCCTGCCTCTCCGTCCATGCCGTCCTCCATGCCCCAGGGGGCAAAGCGCTGGCGGTCGCCGAAGCAGTTGACGGCCACGTTATCGTTCATAACCGTATATTCTCTCCAGATCCCTAAGCCCCCGCGGTATCTTCCGGCTCCTCCGGAATCTTTCCGCAGCACGTATTTCTTCACCATGATCGCCGGGAACTCGCCCTCGGTGGCCTCGATCGGCATATTCGAGGTATTGGTCAGATAGATCTGCACGCCGCTTAAGCCGTCATGGACATGGCTCGCGCCCGCGCCGCCGGCAATCGCCTCATGGCAGATGAAATACTGGTCTGCCCCGTTTGCCGTGGTCTGTCCGAAGAAGACGCAGGTCGTGCAGGCCCCGTTGCTGGCCGCTAAGGCGCGTTTCGGAAGCACCGGATTCAAAGCGCCGAAAATTGCATCCGGGACACGCTGGTTGGCGTCGATCGTCAAGCCGACCGCACAGGGCTCGTTGGGATTTACGATGATCCCTTTGGGCGCGATAATCTCGATCGGGTTTAAAATTCCCCAGTTGGTCGGAAGCTCCGGATTGATTAACGCCTTCATACAAAACAGCACCGAGGCCAGCATGGCCGGGTACGGAATATTGATGGGCGCGTTCACCTGCGGGTGTGTTCCCGTAAAGTCGATCGTCATCTTTTCGCCGGCCACGCCGACCTTCACACAGATATGAATCGGATCCGGATAGAGGCTTCCGCAGCCGTCCACATAGTCCGTATAGCTGTACTCGCCGTCCGGAATCTCCCGGATCGCGTTTTTCATCAGCCGATCCGTATAGGCTAACATTTCCGCCATGCAGTCCAAAAGCGTATCCTGGTATTTGTCATACGCCGCCAGAAGCTTCTGGGCCCCGATCAGATTGGCGCTGATCTGCGCGGTCAGGTCCCCGCGCCTCTCATCCGGCGTACGCGTATTGCCGAGCAGGAGCTTTAAAACGTCCTCGTTGACGGCCCCGTCCTTACAGATCTTCACGAGCGGGATCCGGATCCCCTCCTGGAACAGGCTGTCCGCATCGCCCGACGTGGAACCCGGCACCTTGCCGCCGATGTCGGAGTGATGGGCCGTATTGCCGACCCAGCCGATCAGCTTTTTGCCCGCAAATACCGGGCCGACGACCGTAATATCGGGAAGATGGTTGCCGCCGCCGTGATACGGGTCATTGACGATGAACATGTCGCCCGGATGGATGTCCTCCGGCTTATACTCTGCGACCACGCTGCGGGCCGCAAACAGAAGGGCGGCCAAAAGCATCGGGATGCTCGACTCCACCTGCACCACCACGTTGCCGGCCGGATCCATGATCGCGGTGGTATTGTCGCGGCGCTCCTTGATATTGGTCGAATAGGCACTTTTAATGATGACCGTATTGGTTTCCTCGGCAATGGACATCAGAAGATTGCGGACAACTTCTACGGTTACCGGATCTGCATTTCTTTTACTCATGTCATTTCACCTCGCTATACGTTGCCTTCAGATTCATAAAGCCGTCCGTCTCCACCGACCAGCTCGGCGGGATCACGATGGTCGTATCCATCTGCTCGATCACGGCCGGCCCCGAAAGGCGTGTGCCGGGCACAAAATCGTTCCGGCTGTAGATACCGGTCTCGATGAAGTCCTTCTGACCCACAAACAGGACGTTTCGCTTTGCAAAAGGCTTTGGCGCCTCTGCGTGCGGATTGACCGGATATTCCTTAAGCTGCGGCTTTTCGATGATTCCGATCGCCGACACACGGAAGCTTACGATCTTTACTTTGGCGCCGTCGTTGCGGTAGCCATACGCCCTCTCGTGCGCCGCGTGGAAGTCTGCGATTGCTTTTTGCAGCATTTCCTCACTCAGGGAGGTTCCCTCTAACGAGACCGTAATCTCATAATTCTGGCGGTCATAGCGCATATCAAGCGCCCAGGTAAAGGCACGGCTGTCGGCCGCAATCCCTTCCCTCGTGAGCATTGCGTCGCCCTCGGTCATGAGTTCCTTGAAGATCTCTGCAGCCGCAGGGATGCTCTCTGCATTACAGTCCATGATTCGGGTGCGGCAGAAGTCAAATTTCGTATCGGCCATCAAAAGGCCCAGGCTGCACAGCGTTCCGGGAGACGGCGGGATCAGCACGCTTTTGATCCCCAGCTCCTCCGAGACCTCACAGGCGTGAAGCGCTCCCGCTCCGCCGAAGGCCATCAGGCTGAATTCGCGGACATCGTAGCCCTTCTCCACGGACACCACGCGGATCGCGCGCATCATGTTGGAGTTCACAACGGAAATGATGCCGTTGGCGGCCTCCTTCATGGTCAGATCGGATTTGTCACAAAGCTGCGTCCGGATTGCCTCCTCGGCCTTGTCCAGATAAACCTCCATGCGGCCGCCTAAAATCTTCTCCTGGTTTAACTTACCCAGATAGATATTCGCGTCCGTAACCGTCGGAAACTTGCCGCCGCGCCCGTAACAGGCCGGTCCCGGCTCCGCGCCCGCGGATTCCGGGCCTACCTTCATCACACCGCCGGCATCAATCTTTGCGATGGAGCCGCCGCCGGCTCCGATCGTGATGATGTTGATCATAGGAATTCTTGCCGGGTATCCCTCCACCAAACGCTCATTGGAGATCTGCGCCTCAAAGTTTTCGATCAGGCTGATGTCGGCGCTGGTGCCGCCCATATCGAAGGTGATGATCTTATCGGCCCCACATTGGCGTCCGATGTTCGCCGCCGCGATCACTCCCGCGGATGGCCCGGAGACTGCAGTCTTAATCGGGCATTCGATCGTCTCCTTGATGGAAATGATGGAACCGTTGGACTGTGTCACATAGGGCTCGACCTTGATCCCGATGTTCTTTACAGAATCCTGGAAATTGTTGACGTATTTTTTCATGACCGGCCCCAGATAGGCGTTTAAAACCGTGGTGCTCATACGGGAATACTCACGGAACTCCGGGACCAGCTCGCTGGAGATCGTGGTGTATACGCCCGGGTATTCCTCCTCGATGATCTGCTTAATCCGCTTTTCGTGTGCCGGGTTTACGAAGGAAAACAGGGTGCAGACCGCGATGGAGTCTACGCCGTTCTCCTTAAAATACCGCACCAGCTTCCTGGCCGCCTCCTCGTCAAGCTCCTTTACGACCGAGCCGTCATGGGCAATGCGCTCCGGCACGCCGCAGTTCATACCGCTTTGGATCAGGGATTCGGGCTTCTGCCCCAGAGTATCGTACATAAAGGGACGCTTCTGAATGCCGATCTCCATAATATCGTTAAAGCCTTCCGTGGTGACAAGTCCCACGCGGGCCCCCTTTTTCTCGATTAACGCATTCGTGGAGACCGTCGTGCCGTGCGCCAGGTAGGTCACGGCGTCCGTGGTCGCGTGCTCCATCTCAAGGACCTTTTGGATCCCGTCCACGATGGCAACCGAGGAATCGTAATTTGTCGAGCTGTGTTTAAAGTGGAACAGCCGCCCCGTCTCGTGCTCAAAGACGGAAAAATCGGTAAAAGTACCGCCTACGTCAACTCCGATCATGTAACTCATTTCCAAGTAAACCTCCTTTTTCTGTTCAGAGTACTCCCAAAGTCTCTTTGTGCCCGGATTTGTGAGGTGATTTTTGTCAGATGCGCGCAAATATATGAGGCGTACGTGAGATGTACGTTGATCAAATTTGGGTACTACCGGCAAAATCAGTCACAAGGACGGGTGCAAAGGAGATTCCGAGAGTGCTCACTCACCCATCACCTGGATGGTATATTTGCGTACTTTCAGGCCGTCAAACTCTACAAAATAGATGTCCTGGGCGCTGCCGCAGGCCATTTTCCCGGCTGCCACCGGAAGGACGCAGTGGTTGCCGCAGAGCATGGATTTTAAATGTCCCGGTGCGTTGCCGCTGCAGGTCCCGTAGCTGGGCAGCATATGTGTATGGATATAATCGCCGTCCGTCGGGACCAGGCGCTCTAAGGTCGTCTCAATGTCCTTTTCCACGCAGGGAAGGCTCTCGTTGATCATGATAGCTGTCGTCGTATGCAGGGAGATTACAAAGACCAAGCCGTTTTGAATCCCGCTCTCTGCCACGGCCTCCTTCACCTGATCGGTGATCTTTACCATCTCAAATTCCTGGCGGCTGGCGATCTCATGGGTATATGATTTAATAAGCATAACCTCTTACCTCCATTCCAAGATACACCTTCGCGTTGTCTCCCAGTATCTTCTGCAGGACGTCGGGACGGAGCGAAAGGCTTTCCAGACCGGCTTTTGTCCGTACCTGGCGGAAGCGCGGCAGGTTGGAACCGTACATGACCTTGTCCATCAGGTTGTTCTGTAGCCAGCCCGGCGCCATGTTTTTCATAAAGATCTGCTCATAGTAGTTTTTTGGGCTGTCCATGAAGACCGTCGCCGTGTCCGTATAGACATTCGGGTATTTAAGGAGGAGCATCATAAGCTCATCCACCCACGGCCAGCCCAGATGCGACAGGCAGAAGCGAAGCGTCGGATACTCCACCGCGACATCCTCATAGAGGATCGGCCGGCCGTATTTGGACGGGGAATCCGGTTCCCAGCTAAAGCCGCTGTGGAACATGACCGGCTTATTATACTTTACACAGCATGCGTACAGGGGCTTTAAGCGCTCGTCGGACGGCCCCATCTGAAGATGGGAAAGATTGAGCTTAAGCCCGGCAAGTTTTAACTCCGTAAAGGCCCGCTCCAGCTTTTCCTTTGCGTCCTCCTGCCTCGGGTCCGCGCTGGCAAAGCCGATAAAACGGTCCGGGACCGTATCCATGATAAGGCGGATCTCCTCATTGCTGACAATAGGCTGGCCCATGGAAGCCGAATAATCCTCCGCCAGAAGCACGGCCTTATCAAGACCCGCGTGATCCATCACCGCCATCACCTGCTCCATCGAAATGGGCGAGGATTTATAAAGGCCAAAGGCCTGTTTCCTGAATTTTACCCGCTCCGGGTCCGTACAGATCGGGCCGAACAGCACCGGATGCGCATGAACGTCAATAACCATGTTCTGTCCCCTTTCTTCTATGTTCTATCTCACATGATAAGGTTCGAAAATGCCCACGATCTCGGCGGCCTTCCCTGCTCCGCGCCGCATACATGAAGGAATGTCTTCTCCCAAAAGGATCCCGCTCATAAACCCGGCCCCGTAGGAATCACCCGCGCCTACCGTATTCACAAGCGTATTGGCCGGCATACACGGCTGACGATAAAATTCTTTCCCGTCATACGCCAGGGAGCCCTTCTCGCCAAAGGTCGCCAAAAGGATCCTTGCCCCCAGTCCGCAGCCGGTCTTTAAAAGCTCCCGAACCTCGTAATTTTCTTCTTCAAAGGAAAAAATCCCGTAATCAATGTTTTTTAAAATCTCCGGCACCTCCGGATACTGGTACCGTTTCGAAAAATCGAAATAGATCTTTGCGCCTTTTTTGCGCATCTCGCCCAAAAGCCCTGTCACATTCCAGGACAGATCTGTATGGATATAGTCCTGTGAGCGGATGAAGTCCATGTCCGCACCGCTTGGCTGATAGGCGGGCATGACCCCCCTCTCTGCTCTGTGATGTACACGATCCTTCCCGTTTAACAGCATCTCGATCACAGCCGACCTGCCGCCCGGGATAATTTGGATATGGCTTGTGTCTACGCTCCGCGCACTGCATGTCTCAATAAATTTCCTTCCATAGGCATCATCCCCGACCGCAGTGACCACGGAGGGGCGGATGGAAGGAGCAAGTTCCATCAGATTAAATAAGAGGTCTACGCCGTTTCCCGTGGGATAGCTGATTCCCAGATTCTTATATACATCGGTACAGGTAAAGCCAACGGCCGCAAATTTTATCATCGTCCCTACCTCATTCTTTTACTTTTTATCCCTCCCCGTGGTTTGGCCGCGGGGAGGATTGGTACTTCTTACTGATACTGTAAGATCTGCTCCTGATAGAAGTTGTAGTTCTTTAAATATTCATCCAGGTTATCCACGGTAACCAGGTCGCCGGGAACCGAAAATTCCTTTTGCTCCGGAAGCTTTCCCTGCGCCGCGTCCACGGCCAGCTCGAACGCCTGGCTGCCGATCTTAAAGCAGTCCTGCGCCGCAAAGGACCAGAGGATCGTATTCCCCTCTCCCTTCTGCAGCTCCTCAACGAAGGTGTCGTTGTAATCAAAGCCGCCCACCACAACGAAATCTGTGCGGTTTGCGGTCGCCGCGGAGGAGATTAAGCCTAACATCGGAGACATGTTCATGCAGAAATACAGATCAATCGTTCCTTCCGGATTCTTCTGAATCAGATCGTCCGCCAATGCCACGCCGTCGTCCACGCTCGAGGTCGGCATATCATAGGTATCGACCACCTTGATATCCGGATATTTTTCGATGACCGATAAGAAACCGGCCACACGGTCACGCGCCGTTGACTGGTTCGAGGCCGTGATCACGTATACGTTTCCGGAGGGAGAGCCGTTTTTCTTTGTCAGATATTCCACGGCGGATTCACCGGTCATGACGCCCATCTCCTCGTTTCCGGCCGCCACGAATGCCTCCTGGTCACACTGGAGAGAAATGTCGATTACGATGATCGGGTAGCCGGCGTCGTGAGCCGCCTGCACCGTGCCGGCAATGCCGTCCGGGTCACACGTCCATACAATAAAGGCATCCGCCGCCTTGGAGGCCATGCAGTCCTCGATGTAGTTGCACTGCTTGGTAACGTCCTGGTTGCCGTCAAAGAATAAAAGCTCCACATTCTCCATCTGTGCCGCGCTGTAGTAATAGGAGGCGCGGAAGTTGACGCCGGAAGCGCCTAAGAGGTTTCTGTGCACGCAGGCGATCGTCGTCTTTCCGTCCCCGTTGATGTCGGCGACGACTCCGCCGCTATTTTCCGCGGGCGCTTCAGATGCCTTTTCTGCCTCCGTGGCGGCCGCTGTCGTCGCTGCCGCGGCGGCTGCCGTCGTGGAGGCGGAATCTTTCGAGCTTTGACAGCCGGTCAGGCCGGTGAGCATTGCTGCTGCCATAAGAATCGCGATTGTTTTTTTCATCTTTTTTCTCCTTTTTCTTTTTATTTATGAATTTTTTCATAACCGTTCCGATTGGTCTTTACAGTGTTCGGCTGTACCCCGTCACGCCTTTTCCTCCTCTTTCTCCTTCCGCCTAAAGCTGATCCCGTTACGCGCGTTAAAGGCGATTGCGACCACCAGGACAACGCCTTTGATAATCTGCTGATAGTATGCGTTTACGTTCATCAGATTGAAGCCGGTAGAAAGAGAAGTCAAAAAAATGCAGCCGAGGATCGTGCCGAACATATAGCCCTTTCCGCCGCCCATGGCCGTTCCGCCGAGACAGCAGGCCGTGATCGCGTCGAGGCCGTAGGTGGCTCCCAGATCCGTCTGGGCAGAGCCGAGCCGAAAGGACACCATCAGGCCGGCGATGCAGGCCATCGCGCCGTTAATCACGTAAATGATGATCTTGGTACGCTTTACATTGATACCGGACAGGCGGGCGCACTCCGTGTTGCCGCCGATGGCGTACACATGACGCCCGAATTTGGTCTTGCTTAAAATGACCCAGAAGACGGCTAAAAGCACCAGCATCAGGTACACGGTATAGGGGACATTAAACAAGGTCCCCCGTCCCATGCCCGTCACAATGGGCGGCAGATTGGATACCGGGAAGCCGCGGGAGAAGGAGAGCACTGCTCCCTTGGCTACCTCCTGCATCGCTAACGTTACTATGAACGGCGGGAGGTTTAAAGAAGTGATGACCCGCCCGTTGATCCAGCCGAATACAGAAGTCACAAAAATACCGATCAGTACGGCCGCCCAGATTGGGACCTGCGGGCAGATCTCCAGCGTGGAGCTGGAATGCCCCGTGATGAAAGCACAGGTCACGATCGCGCCCAGACACGCTAACGAGCCGATGGACAGATCCAGAAGCCCGGCCGCCATCGTAAAGGTGATCGGGATTCCGATGACAATGCTGATCGCAGACTGGCGGATTACGTTTACGATATTGCCCGGGAGGAAGAACGTGTTCCTCGCCTCCGTAGGCGCGAATGCCAGAATCATGTACAAAATAACAAGCGCCAGTGTGATTCCTGTCTGCGGCCATTTAATGGCCGCCTCCAGCAGGGACAAAAGCCTGCCATGTTTATTTTTCATCTTCCCGTATCCTCCTTATTTCCCGTCCTTATGTCCGAATGAGTACGCCAAAACACGCTCCTGGGTCGCCTCCGCAATCGGAAGGTTTGCCATTTTGCGGCCCTCATACATGACCATAACCTTGTCAGACATGCCTAAAACCTCCGGCAGCTCCGAGGAGATCATGATGATGGCCTTTCCTTCTCTTGCAAGCTCCACGATCAGGCGGTAGATTTCCTCCTTCGAGCCCACATCAATTCCCCGGGTCGGCTCATCTAAGATCAGCACATCCACGTCCCTGGACAGCCACTTTGCCAGCACAACCTTCTGCTGGTTCCCGCCTGATAAGCTGTTGGCCGGCAGCGACATGTCCGGCGTCTTAATCCGAAACCGGGTCTTCTGCTCCTCACAGAGCTTTTTCTCCGCTGCCTGATCGACAAAGCCCAGGCGGCTGCACAGCTTATCCAGCACGCCGAGTGCGATGTTGTCGGAGATTTTGGCCCGCAGATCTAAAGCCAGGGTCTTTCTGTCCTCCGGGATATAGACGATTTTTTTATCAATGGCATCCTTGGGCGAGCGGATCTGTATTTTTTCCCCGTGCAAAAATACCTCCCCCGCGTCCGCGTGCAGCGCCCCGAAGATCGCAAGTGCCACTTCCGTCCGTCCGGCTCCCACTAACCCTGAAAAGCCCAGGATCTCTCCCGCCCGGACCTCAAAGCTGATGTCCTCAAACAGGCCCTTATGGGTCAGCCCCTTGACGCTTAAGACCTCCTCACCGATCGGGACCGTTTCCTTGGGAAACATGTTATTGATATTGCGCCCCACCATACTTGCGATCAGATCCGCCTGCGTCACCTCGGCGATCGGCCAGACACCCACAAAGGTCCCGTCGCGCATGACCGAGACATAGTCCCCGATCTGGAAGACCTCCTCCATGCGGTGCGAGATGTAGATGACGGTCCGGTTCTCTGAGGTCAGCCGGCTTATGATCTTAAACAGGCTGTTTACCTCCTTCGTCGTCAGGGAGGAGGTCGGCTCATCCATGACGATGATTTTCGCGTCGGAGGCGAGGGCTTTGGCAATCTCCAGCATCTGCTGCTCGGCGATGCTAAGGGAGCTGACCTCCGCCTTCGCGTCAATGTCCAAATCGTACTCATCCAAAAGCGCCTGTGCCCGTTTGACCGAATCCCGGATCCGCACGAAGCCGGCCGTCCTGGTCCACTCATCCCCCAGATTCATGTTGGCCTCCACCGTCATCTGCGGCACCAGGTTCAACTCCTGATAGATCATGGCGACCCCGGCCGCCTTGGAATCCTGCGGGCGCGAAATCTGTACTTCCTTCCCATCTACCCGGATCACACCCGAATCCCCGGTAATGGCCCCGGCGAGAACGCGCATCAGCGTCGATTTCCCGGCTCCGTTCTCTCCCATGAGAACGTTGACCTTGCCGCGGTACGCGCAAAAGCTGACATCCTTTAATGCATGCACGCCGCCGAAGCTCTTGAAGATATGCTGCATTTCCAATGCCTTTTCATCCGCCATCCTATAACCTCCTTCATCTGCACCATTCGGATACTTTCTCTGTGCAGGCCGAAAGCGCCCGCTTCGGGTCCGTCACATAGCGCCGATCCTCAAATTCCGCCGCTATGACCCCCTGATACCCCTGTTTTCCGATCTCCTCTACGGTCTGCCCAAGCGGCCATGTCCCGTCCCCAAAAGCCAAATGGCCTCCCGGCCCGTCATACAGCCGGATCAGGCGGATGGCATCTTGAAAGCGGCAAAACGCCCCTGCAATGCCTTCTTTGTCTGCCAGCAGACGCCCGACGTCTAACTCCACGCCCAGACCCTTACAGCCGATCTGCGAAAAGAGCCTTCCGCTCCCCTCAAGGCCCGGCGCAAAATTTGCGGCTCCCGAGAGTAAAAGCGGCGTTACCGGCCCTTTTTCTGCGGCCTCTGCCACGCATCTTAGGACTTCGGCCGCCCGCGCAAGCGCCCGTTCCCGGTCTTCATCAAGCAAAGCCCGGCCTGGATGCAGTGTCAGAAACGAAGCCCCCATTTCCTCAGCCGCCTCCAGGCAGCGCAGGAAATAATCCTTGGTCCTCCTTCGCACGGCCTCGCTGCTGCCGGCCGGATTATAGGGATAGGACAGGATCTCCGGATAAAAGGAAAGCACCTTAAGGTCCAGGACCTCCGTCCGCTCCTTCACCTCCTTTAACTGCTCCCTGTTTTCGTATCCTGCGAAGCAATGCGTCACACCTCCCCATAGGCACAGGTTGCGGAAGTCGGCTTTTTTTATACATTGCAGGGTATATTCGAGGGAGCTCCGGCCAAAGCCGTTCGTCAATATAGCAAAACTTTCTCTTTGCATCCTGTATCCTCCCCTTTGCTGCATTGCCCTTTCCTGTTACAGGCAAAAATTCATCCTAAATCGCCTGCCTCAATGGATTTTCGCTTGCTTTTCTACGTTTTCGTGCGGTACGCACAAACAAGTGCGCAGGCCTGTCCGAACCAGTATCTCAATTTTCCCACGCCTCCATTGCCTCCAGGCATTGTGTGAGCGCCTCATGGGGGGCCTTATTGTATCTGCCATCGTTGATCTCCAGCGTGATCGTCCCCCGATACTCCCGCTCTGCGAGCCTTTTATAGAGGGCTTCCAGGGGAAGGATCCCGTCTCCGAACGCCAGATGGCCTCCCGGAGCCCCATCCATCATATGTACGATCCGGATTTTTTCATCCAGCCGGTCAAAGTACGAGTCAATCGCCTCCCCGAATACGCTCATCTGCCCCAAATCCAGCGCAACGCCAAATTCCGATTTGTCAACCGCTTTTGCCATCCGGGCGACGTGTTCTGCAGAAGTCAGAAGGTTCGAGCTCTGCGGCGTCAGATGCTCCAGTGCCAGCCGTATGCCAAACCGGCCGGCCTCCTCGGCCGTCTTTTGCATGGAATCCAGCGAATATTCAAAACTTTCCTCATACGGATAGTCCCACACGCCCCAGCCCGGGGAGATCAGCATGACCGGCGCGCCGAGCTCCGCGGCGATCCGGATATTTTTCCCGGCGTATTCCACGCTGGCCTCCCGCACCTTACGGTATCGGCTGGCAAAATTATAGGGGTATCCGAGTATCTCCGGCGTATAGCAGACGATCTCAAAACCTTGTTCCTTCAAGGTCTTCTTAAACTGTCGGATATAGGCCGAATCCGCCTCATAGGGATCAAAATGCTGCACGCCGCCCCACAGATCAATTTTATAAAGTCCGAGCTTACGGAGGCTATCCAGGAAATACCGGAAGGAGTAGCTTCCGTAGGCGTTGTTCATGACCGCAAACCGGCTGCGTATCTCCTCTTTTTTCATCCGTGCTCCTCCAGCGCCTTAAGCTCTACCAGAGTGATTCCGAGCTGCCTCGGGAAAATGCAGGTGTCCGTTTTCTCATCCCAGCCCGTTTCATAAATACACACAATCTGCTTTTCTCCGGCTGCTATATCGCTGTAGCCGCCCTTATATGTAAGACAGACGCCGCTCGAAAAATGCCTTCCTCCGTCACGGCTTACGCGCAGTGTAAGATTTTTTCTCGCGTCATCGCTCCAATTATACCGGCATAAGCCTTTCTTGACCTTCTCCTCGATCCCTTCATCCGCGTTCGCACAGTTGCAAAACAGGATCCCCTCCTCATCGAGCCGTTCCAGGGAGGCGTGGCAGATTGGGTCCGGCAGATCGGGGCGGTACTCGGGGCGGCTCCAGTTTTCCGTTCCGTTCTTGCTAAAGCTCACGGCCCGCTGCCTCTGCGGACAGTCGTGACGCACCGTGGCCATGACCGTCCCATCCGGCAGCTCGACGATGGCGCCCTCATTGGGATTGATAATATTGTCATGCGCCCCGTCTGTTTTCAGGACCGCACCAATACCGAGTGTCCGAAAGCCGTCATCCGTGTAAATATTGGCAAAGCCCGACGGCTTATGCCCGTCTCCGCCGGTCGTAAACCAGGTTGGGAGCAGGATCCGGCCCGACCGCAGGACGATGCCGTGGCCCGATCCGATGCCGAATGCGTTCCAGGGATAGTCCGTCTCCGCCCGCCAGAGCATCCGGGTCAGGTCCTCTGGCTCACTCCAAGTTTCTCCCCCGTCTTGGCTTGTTCGATGCCAGAGCTGGCGGTACTGAACGTTCCAGAGACAGTGCAGCACTCCGTCTGCAAAGACCATCATGCAATTATGCAGCATGCCGGTTTCCCCTCCGGCTACCAGTGTAACCCGCTCGCCCCAGGTCTCTCCCCCATCCCGGCTTATCCGGCCAAACAGCTTCTGATACCGCGGATATTCGAAATGCTGCCCCTCATAATAGGCGATCAAAAGCCCCTGCGGGCCTCTCACGATCCCCGGACGCCTGTAATAGGAGAACTCCCGGTCTTTTCCATCCTCCAGCAAATAGCTTCTGTCCCTCATACCCTTTTCCTTTCCCGGCCTGTTTTCTCTCGTGTAATAAGATATTTTATCATAAGTCATTATATAACATTATATTCTATTTGTCAAGTCTCTATCTTAAAGTGCGCCTACTGTGTACACCCGTTCCTAGAACCAAAAAAAAGACAACCACGCTTTTATTTGTGGCTGTCTTTCATAAAATTTTCTTATTTTTTCAAATACTCCTCATAAACTGCCGTCAAAGCTCTTGTCACAAGCCGCTCAAAAAGCGGCGCCACTCTGTCGGCCGTCTCCTGTACCTCTTTATGGCTTAACGGCTGCGGCAGGATCCCGCTTGCCATGTTGGTAATGCAGGAAATCCCGCAGACTGCCATGCCCATATGGTTCGCGACCATAGCCTCGCATACCGTACTCATGCCCACGGCGTCTGCGCCGAGCGCTCGCGCCATGCGGATTTCCGCGGGCGTCTCGTAAGCGGGGCCGGTAAACTGCAAATAAACCCCCTCCTGCAAGGGGATCCCCTCCTCCCTTGCCACACGGCGGATGATTGTTTGTACTTCCCTATTATATACATCGCTCATATCCGGAAAACGCGGGCCCAGCTCGTCCTCATTTTTCCCCAGCAGGGGCGATGGGATAAAGCTGCTGATATGGTCGGACAGCAGCATAAAATCTCCGGCGTGGTATTCCAGATTGACGCCGCCCGAGGCGTTTGTCAGAAACAAAAGCTTTGCTCCCATGAGCTTCATGAGCCGGATCGGAAGCGTAACTTCCTCCATGGAATAGCCCTCGTAGTAATGGACACGCCCCTGCATGATTACCATGGGGACCTCACCCACATAGCCAAAGATAAACCGGCCTGCATGTCCCGGCACCGTCGATACCGGAAAGCCCTCGATCTCCCGGTAGGGAAGCGTCTCCACGACCTTCACGCAGTCCGCATAGTTGCCGAGCCCGGAGCCCAAGATCAGCGCCGCCTCCGGTTTGAAGGACACCTTTTTTTGTACACTCTCAAAAATTTTCTCAAGCCTCTTGTTCATGCCGTCTCCTCCTTGCTTTTGTCATTTCCTGTTTCCCTTAGGCAGCACAACGCATAGGTAACTTTGCCGCCCCTTCCGTCTCCTATCATACCATGTCCGTCTTCGCGCCGCAAGGAAATTCGCCCCTCCCCGACAGGCATGCGCCGTTTGGGCAGAGGGAATCAGAAAACCAGAAGTCCTAAGTGCTCCAGCAATATCTTGATCCCCATGAGAACCAGGATGAGGCCGCCTGTAAATTCGGCCCTGGCCTTATAGCGGATTCCGAAAACATTTCCCGCCTTCACGCCAAGCGCGGAAAGCACGAAAGTCACGCTTCCGATAAAAGCAACCGCCCAGAAAATGTCCACCTTTAAAAAGGCGAAGGTCACACCGACCGCCAGCGCATCGATGCTTGTGGCAACGGCTAACGGAAGCATCGCCCGGACACCGAATGATGCGTCCAGCTTCTCCTCCTCCGGCTCTCTGGATTCACGGATCATATTCCAGCCGATGATGCCAAGAAGCAGGAATGCGACCCAGTGGTCAAGCCGTTCGATCGCCGTCTTAAACTGGCTCCCGAGAAGATAGCCGACAAACGGCATCCATGCTTGAAAGCCGCCGAAATAGCCGCCGCAGGCCAGCGCGTGAACCGGCTTTAGCTTCTGCACCGACAGCCCCTTGCAGACCGATACGGCAAACGCATCCATGGACAGGCCCACGGCGATGATAAAAAGCTCTGCGAGTCCCATATAAGCCTCCTATGTATTTTATATTTTTAAAAAGTGTGCGCTCTGCGCACACTCGCGCCGAAGCGCGGCTGCTGCAGCAACCATTTTCTTTATGCGCGTAGTGCGCATCCTGGTCCGCCAGGGCCTTTTTGTCTTATAGGTAATTTCTTCGAAAATTACCTATAAGACAAAAAGAGACCCATCTGCCATTCGGACAGACCAGTCTCCTCATATCGTGCACAAAACGGCGCGAAACCAGAACCACTCCGATTCGGCTCCGCGCCGCATACTGCGGCTGAAGGGACTTGAACCCCCACGGTTGCCCGCCAGCTCCTAAGGCTGGTGCGTCTGCCAATTCCGCCACAGCCGCATACATGTAAAGCGTGGTTTGATTATATCGAATCACAGGGGAAAAGTCAATAGACAAATCCTTATAAAAAATGTATACTAAAGGTGGATATAATGGTTCAGATAGGTCTGCGTACCTGTTGCAATGGCCACGCAAAAATCCATTGCAGCCTGCATTTTTATGGATTCTTGCTTGTAACAGGGAAGGTATCTGAACTGGTACAGGCGGATGCAATGGTTCAGATAGGTCTGGTCTGCACACTTGCCGCACTGACCGTACGAAAGCGCAGCGGCCGCGGTCATGGCATGATTTAGACGGGCCGGCGTTTGCGACTGTTGCCGGCAATTTTCATAGATTTTGCGGGCTGCCTTAAACTTTATGAACAGTGGCCTGTGAATCATAAATATGCAAGGAGGAGTACATATATGAAGGAAACCGAACAGTTAAAGGCTATCGTTGACATCTGCCGTGACTTGATCTTAAAGACTGAGCGCGACATCTGGGCATGTCCGGAAACCGGTTACAAGGAGTGGAAAACCACGGCCTATATGGAGCAGATTTTTGAGGGACTCGGATACGAGCTCGTAAAGGCCGGGGACATTCCGGGCTTTTATACCGATCTTGATACCGGAAAACCCGGCCCCAAAATCGCAGTCCTGGGAGAGCTTGACTCCCTCGTCGTCGGATCGCATCCCGATGCCGATCCGGAAACCAAGGCCGTCCATGCCTGCGGACATAACGTACAGTGTGCGATTCTGGCCGGCGTTGCCGCGGCATTAAA
The DNA here is from genome assembly GCA_022792295.1 of Lachnospiraceae bacterium. Lineage (GTDB taxonomy): Bacteria > Bacillota > Clostridia > Lachnospirales > Lachnospiraceae > CANQGL01. The sequence goes on along the minus strand of JAAWAR010000021.1, from coordinate 5,193 downwards.
GCAGCCGGGCGCGCTTGACGGGCTCTGCGGCTCGATCCGGCTGATGGCAGTTCCGGCAGAGGAGATGATCCAGATCGGCTTCCGTGAGGAACTGCGCAAAAAAGGAATCATCCACTATCTAGGCGGCAAGGTCGAATTTATCTACCGCGGCTATTTTGACGGCGTGGATATGGCCATGATGATCCACGCAGGCGTCATGGACGAGGGAAAATATTTAAAGCTCAACCCGGGCTGCAACGGGCTCGTTGCCAAGAGCATCACTTTCAAGGGCGTGTCTGCCCATGCGGGCGGCTCTCCCGAAAAGGGTGTGAATGCACTTTACGCGGCCACCACGGCCCTGTCAGCCGCCAATGCTCTGCGTGAAACCTTTGTCGATGAGCAGCATATCCGCTTCCATCCGATCCTCACGGAAGGGGGAACCGTCGTAAACGCGATCCCCGAGCAGGTCAAGGTCGAATCCTATGTGCGCGGCGCAACCTCCGAGGCGATCGTGGAATATAATAAGAAGCTGAACCGCGCAATGGCAGCCTCGGCCGCCGCGATCGGCGCCGGCCTTCTGATCGAGGACCGCCCCGGCTATTTCCCGCTTAACAATGATAAAAACCTAATGGATCTGGCAGCCGAAATCATGCGCGACATCGCGGGCCCGGACAGCGTGCTCATCACGGACCACTGGGATACCGGCAGCACTGACATGGGTGACGTCTCCTGCATCATGCCCGTAGTCCATCCGTATGGGGCCGGCGCAGCCGGCATTATGCACGGGACTGATTTCCAGATCCCTGACCCGGAACGCGCGTGTGTAGCGCCTGCCAAATGCCTGTTTATCATGGCGAACCGGCTTCTTAGCGACAACGCAGCCCTAGCCAAAAAGGTACTGGCCGAAAATCAGCCTCTCTTTTCCTCCAGGGAGGAGTATTTAAAGGCGATCGACCAGCTCGATTTAACGAAGGAAGCCGTCGTCTACAATGAGGACGGAACCGTTCTTTTGGATTGCCAGAAATAGGGACGAAACCGCGTATGCCCTGGCCCCACTCATGCACCGTTCGCTTCCCGTTCAGGCAATAGCACGGCTAATCGGGAAGCGGACACCACAGGGGGGAGAATCCTGTGCGGTCTCCCGGATTCTGCTTGCCATTTTTTTCATTTCATATTAAAATGTACTATATCAAAATAGAAGATTATCAGGGTAAATGCGCCAAATCAGCGCGTTCAATCTAAAAAAGCAGGGAGGGAAGCCCGTATGCTGAATCAGGAGGCGATGACGCCGCTATATGTCCAGCTCATGGAGGAAGTGGAACGATCGATCCAACGCGGGGAGTACAAGCCCGGCGACCGGATTATGACGGAATCGGAGATGGCAAAGACCTATGGCGTCAGCCTGATCACCGTCCGAAAGGCGGTCGGCTCGCTCACAGAAAAAGGACTTCTGGTGCGAAAGCAGGGCAAGGGCACCTTTGTCATGAAGCCGAAGTTTTCCAGAAATATGAAAAAACTCCAGAGCTTCAGTGAAATGTGCCGGCAGATGGGGGTAAAGCCGGGCGCGCGTATGCTGCAGAACCGTCTTATGGGGGCCGATGCAAAAATCGCGGCCCGGCTTGGAATCGCGCCCGAAAGCAATGTCGTCTACATCGAGCGCCTGCGCTTTGCCGACCAGGAACCCGTACAGATCGAGCGAAACTATTTTCCTTTAAAGTACGCGTTCCTGCTGGATGAAACGTTTGACAATAATTCTCTGCTGGACTTTTTAAAGGAAAAAAACGGCATGCAGGTCGCCAGCTCCGAAAAGATCATCGAGCTCTGCCGCGCGACCGCAGAGGAGGCGTCCTTACTGGATATGAAGAAAGGGGATTATCTGCTGTTTGTCCGCAGCACCGCCTTCGATCAGACCGGCGAGCCGCTGTACGCGGGCGTGCAGATCATTAACGGGGATCGGTTTTCTTTATACGTGTACGAGACAAGCGGGGAGTAAGGGCAGGGAATTGGGGGCAGCATTATCATCAGGAGGTCCTTGATAATAATGGCTTCTATGCAGGAGAAGGTTTACAACCCCTCGTTCTGCGCACGGACAATTATGAAAATAATTCTATTATTTACTCTATCGAATGGTATTAAAGTCATAGCCAGAAATCGCATATTAATAAAGTAAAAGGAAAACGAAATGAGAAAAAAAGCAGTATCTATACTTGTTGGTATTTTGTTGTGTACATTACTATCCGGCATTTCCATTACTGTCTGCGCCGCAGAACCGACGGACACTTCCAGTAGCCTAGAGGAGGAATCCTGGGATTTAGGATACGATAACGGCGCCGATATGGTTTATCCTTTTTTGCCGAGTACTTTCAACGTGCCTTGGGACAAACAGACAGATGAGGAAAACCTGCAATACCTGATTGATTCCGGTGACGCTCCCGGTGCGGAAGGATTGAAATGGTGGGTAAACAGCGGGTTTGACGATGTGACAAAACTGACCTATCTGAACACAATCAAAAATACCGGGAGAGATGCTTCCCTCTGGGTCATAGGCTCCGCCCTTTCCCTTGAGGAAAAATCCACTTATTTCAGAAGCCATGACCTCCGCGGCCAGGGAAGTGACGTGCTTCTATGGTGGTTTGACAATATAGGCAGCAAACTGACAACCGAACAGACAAGAAAAACAGATGCCCATAATTACGAATGGTATACGCGAAGTGTTTTAAATACCTTAGAAGGCGTGGAAGTCGTCACCATAGGAGAAAGCAGATATTACATTGCCAAAGCCGATCTGGACAAAAATATCGCCGCCGGCAACATCACGACGAAAACCAAAACCGTATGGTGGGAGGGTGCTCCTGAAAATGCATGGACTGTTTACCTGTATTCTGCCGCATCTGTGGAGAGTCTTGGCTGCAAACTCTGGAATTTAGCAGAATAAATGATTAGATAAAAATAAATCAGAGCGCGATAAACGCCCTGATTTATTTTTTATAGTAATCATGATAATGTTTCTCCCCTTTCGGGAAAATGTTCCTGCTGCATAAAGCCTCAAGTATACTATATATTTCTGCATTAAATTACTGTGTTTGCACTTATTTTGCATCTCTGTTAATAGGAAATTATGTGATTAGCTTTCCATCAAAATCTATTTCATAGTAGTTGTCCTCAAAATCGTACAAGCAAATTGAGTTTTCGCGTATTGTAATTGGATCCCTGTTTGAAATAGAAACAAATATATCCTTTCCAGAAAATGACCATTGTTTTTTCAAATCAGAATTCAGCATTATTATTTCAATTTCGCCATGTATAATATACCCCTTTTTGAATTTATAAATTGCAAAGTTACAGCCAAAACAGTCAAGCAAGACATAGCGAATAATAGTGGCATTGGTAACCTTTATCTGAGTTATCATGTCATCTTGCAGAATTGTAAGGATATCATCTTCCAGGACGGCGCAATTCGAATCATATGAATAGTACGGCCCAATCAGCGCTATTTGATATTCTCTTGAATATAAATCAATATGAATTGCCAGTGTTTTTGAGAAATCGTTGTGCCGATTATCTCCTGGATTCAGTGTTACATCATAGTGGCGATTATCTGCCGAACCAACGGTATAGGTTTCATCAATATTGATTTCAATGTGACATATTTCATTTTGCAAAATCATGGCAACACCTCGAAAAATCGATTTACATATTTGATTATAAAATATTTGCCTGCCCCCCTTCATGCATATTTATTTCCTAAATTTAAGGGAGTACACAATTCCGAAAAGGGAGTAATGTTTCCATTAGTGAGGTAGTAGCCGTCAAAAACAGCGATATATCCGGCAATTACCTTCATGTGCAGAGCATGGAGGCACGGGCAAAAGAACAGCTTCCGGATGGTTCCTGGTCTGTGCGGCGCTACAAAATTGTGGAACATACAAAAGTGATGCCGGAGACAGATTCCTTTATCCTTCCAAAACGGCACAGACATCATGGAAAAAGCCTCCCTTAAGGTCAGAAAAACTTATATCAGCACTTTCATTGATGCAGGAATCAATATCAATGAAGTACGCGGACAAGCAGGCCATGTAGACGAGCGAACAACTTATAAGAACTATTGTTTCAACCGGAAGGCGACGTCTGAAACAGAATCATCTTTAGAAAAAGCACTGGCACGCTAAAAATTCCTATATAAAGTGCAACCATGTGTACCCAAACAGATTTCAGGGTAAAGCAAACGGAAATTATTATGGGGATTGTTATGCAGTAGGGGTTGTTTTGTCCTTGATTTATGCGACTTTGCGGGCGTTGGAATGGCGGAGTAAGGATTTTATACATCTCCCCTCAAAAACGGAGTTCTATTGCACGGCTAGTTTTAAAGTGACTTTATGTATAAAGATTGTGTTTCGAGCCAATGTGATAACATGTTTGATATTCGTTTCATCTCCAATATAACAGGATCTCTAACGTCTTTATAATTCATTCCATCAAAACAAGTTTCTACTAATCCAAAAAGAGGTTTATTTCTGTCTAAATTAGATGAAAAAATACAATTTCCATTTTTATCGGCCTGCGTGTCGGTGAACTGGTTGCTTTGAAATGGTGCGATATTCTTGATAGTAAGAACCTGCATATTTGCAGGGAAGAAAGAAAGGATACATATCGGGCTGGCGATACATGGAAAGACGAATACAAAGTGGTTGAACACACAAAGACGCATTCGGATCGCATCATTCCCCTTGTCCCGGCCGCAATATCCATTTTAAATCATATCCGGTCTACAATGGGCTTCGTGCCTTCTTCAGACGATTTTATATTCGTCCGTGCCGACAGCCGCATAACTTCCAGACAGATCAACTATACTCTGGAAAAGGCCTGCTGTGTATTGGGTATTTCCATAAAGCGTTCGCATAAGATACGGAAAACGGTTGCAAGCCGTTTAAGCTCTGGGAATATTCCTCTGAATTTTATCAGGGAGTTATTAGGGCATGCCAGCCTTAACACGACTTTGGGTTATATGTACAATCCATTGTCCGAAAAAGAAACGTACCATTTAATGTCAAAGGTATTATAAACTTTGTCTTCCTATCTGTCTTCAAAAAATTCAAAGACAAAAAAGAAGAAACCTTATAAAATAAGGCTCCCCCTACCTACACAAGAGCACGAGACGGGATTCGAACCCGCGACCCTCGCCTTGGCAAGGCGATACTCCACCACTGAGCCACT
>JAAWAR010000020.1 GCA_022792295.1 Lachnospiraceae bacterium | reverse complement strand
GCGGCTTCATTTTAGAAACCTTCGTTTTTGAATATCGGTTCAAAACTTCGTCAAGCTGCAGCTCGTATTCCAGTGTCCCTTCAACAAGCCGTGTGAGAAAGGCCCTGTCCTGCTTTTCCAGATAGCGGTACTTGTCAAGGGCCTGCTTTAAGACTACATGGCTGGGCTTTCCCTCCTCCTGTACCTCCAAAAGGACATCCAGAGCGATCTCCCTCGTGCTGTTTTGCTTAGTCACGATCCCTGCCTCCGAACAGAATAACCAGCCTTAAAAGCTGCAGAACCGTAGAGGCGGCGGCCGCCACATACGTTAATGCCGCGGCACTTAAGACCTTCCTCGTCCCGCTGACCTCATCTCCCACTAAGATTCCCTGCGAATCTAAGAGTCTGACAGCTCTTGCAGAGGCGTTAAACTCTACCGGAAGCGTCACAAGCTGAAACAAAACGGCCAGAGAAAACAGAAGAATCCCGATCTGTACAAGCGGCGAACCAAGACCGCCGATTATGACACCCAGCATAATAAGCGGCCAGGAAATCTTACTTCCCAGATTGGCAACCGGGACCAGCGAGCTTCTTATGCTTAACGGCGCGTAGCTCTCGTTATGCTGCATCGCATGGCCGCATTCATGTGCCGCCACGCCGATGGCTGCCACCGAGGTCGCATTAAACACAGACTGTGACAGATTGACGGTCTTCGTCCGCGGGTCATAATGATCCGTCAGATTCCCGGCGACAGGCTGTACCGTCACATCGTAGATGCCCTGGGAATTTAAAAGCCGTCTGGCGGCCTCCGCCCCGGTCATCCCTGTCCGGCTGTGTACTCTCGAAAACTTCTGAAACGTCGAATTGACACGGCTCTGCGCCCATAAGGACAGCACCATCCCGATGAGTAAAAGAATCATCGTCGGATCAAAATAATAGCCATAGCCCATTCCATAACCCATATACAGGTCTCCTTTCACTTACAAACAACAGTCTTACGCTTCTATACCGCGGCCCAGTACCGTTCCCGGTTCGATCGGATACCCGCGCAGAAATTCTACGGCGCGCATCCGCTTCTTGCCCTCGAGCTGCAGCTCCTCAATCAAAAGGAAGCCGTCTCCTGTCTCCACAAGAAGACCGTCCTTTGCGGCCCTGGCCTCCCCGGGTACTCCGGATGGGACGCCGTCTCTCCCATCCGCTGCCCAGAGCTTTAACGTCTTTCCGTTTAAATGTGTATAGGCGCTCGGCCAGGGGTTAAGCCCCCGGATTAACCGCTCGATGGCCTCTGCTCCCATCGTCCAGTCAATCTCGCCCATCGTTTTTTTTAGCATTCCCACATAGCTGCTCTCCGACTCATCTTGCGGCGTCCGCACGGCTGTTCCCGCTTCCAGCTTCTCTAATGTTGTCAGGATTACCTCACCGCTGATTGCGGCAAGCCGCTCAAACAGGCTTCCGGCCGTCTCCTTCTTTGTGAGCATAATCTCACGCCGCTCGAGCATGTCCCCGGTATCGAGTCCCTCATCCATGAGCATGGTCGTCACGCCGCTTATCCGTTCTCCGGCGATGACCGCCCACGGAACCGGGGCCGCACCACGGTACTTCGGCAGAAGCGACGCATGCACGTTCACACAGCCGTACCGGGGAAGCGTCAGGATCTCCGGCGTTAAAATCTGCCCAAATGCCGCCACGACGATCGCCTCCGGCGCAAGCTCCTTAAGAATCGCCACGAACTCCGGCTCTTTTACCTTCTTTGGCTGATAGACCGGGATGCCAAGCATGACCGCCTTTTTCTTGACCGGCGTCTCGGATACCTGATGGCCGCGCCCTTTCGGCATATCGGGCTGCGTCACCACGCCGACCACTGTATGCCCCCCGGTTGCCAATGCCTCCAGGGTCGGTACGGCAAAATCCGGCGTCCCCATAAATACGATCCGCATATATTATTCCTCCTCAGGCTCTACATCGTAGAGCTCGCCTTCCACCTTTTCGACATACAGCTTTCCGCTCAGGTGGTCGCATTCATGAAGGATGCATCTTGCAAGTAGCCCTTCGCCTTCCAGCATATACTCCTCCATATTCTCGTTTAACGCCTTTACCTTTACATAATTGGCCCGCGTGACCTCGCCGTTTTTCCCCGGGACGCTTAAGCACCCCTCCGGGCCGGTCTGCGTCCCGCTCTGTTTTACGATGGTAGGATTGATCATCACGTAGCGGTTTCCGTCGTCCACATCCATCACCACGATCTGCTTGCGGATTCCCACCTGCGGCGCGGCCAGCCCGCAGCCGTTTCCGTCATACATCGTGTCGAACATATCCGCGATCAGCTCTCTGGTCCGGCCGTTCATCTCCCTTACCGGCTTGCATTCTTTGGAGAGGATCTCATCCCCGATGATTCTGATCTGTCTGATTGCCATGCATGTATAATCCTTTCTGAAAAATTATATCTATGACAGGCGGCACCTTGTACTCTCACGCCTTTGCCCTACAAATCGTACTGGAGCGTCACGTTTTTGTACAATTCCCGCCCTCTTTCCCGTTCCTGAGCAGTTTTCATGACTCTTATTAGTATAGCATAGTTTTCGTGCTTTATATATAAAATTTTTCTGTAAATATCATTAAGTTTATAAGGCGTCCCCGAAACGGGCCCGATGAAAACCGCCCCTTCCAGGGCATACTGCCGTTTGAGGCTTTTTTCCATGTCCTCTGCGGCCTTAGAAAGCGCCTCCTCACTCCGGGAGGCAAACAAAAGGGCGAGAAGCCCCACAGCCGGCGGATACCCCATCAGCTTCCGGTACAGGATTTCCTGTCTGTAAAACTGCAGATAATCCTGCTCTGCTGCGGCCGTCACTGCAAAATGATCCGGCGCATACGTCTGGATCACCACATCCCCGGGAAGCTCCCCGCGCCCGGCCCGGCCGGATGCCTGCGTCAAAAGCGCAAAGGTGTTTTCTGCGCTCTTATAATCCGGCGCATAGAGCGACAAGTCCGCAGCCATAATCCCGACTAACGTCACATTTGGGAAATCATGCCCCTTTACAATCATCTGCGTCCCGATCAGGATATCGGCCCCGCCCTCCGAAAAACTCTGCAAAAGCTCCTCATGTGCGCCCTTCTTGGCGGTCGTATCCGCATCCATGCGCAGGATTCGGGCTTTTGGAAACGCGCGCCTCGTAAGCTCCTCCAGCTTCTGCGTACCGGTTCCAAACGGTGCAATATATGGCGACCTGCACGTCGGGCAGAGCTTTGGCATCGGCCGTTCAAATCCGCAATAATGGCAGCGAAGCCGTCCATCCGCATGATAGGTCAGACTCACATCACAGTGCGGACATTTCATGGCCGTCCCACAGGAACGGCAGGAAACAAACCCCGCATATCCCCGCCGGTTCATAAACAGCATCACTTGCTGCCCTCTTGCGAGACGTTCTTTTAAAAGCTCCGTAAGCCTCCGGCTGAAAATTGAACGGTTTCCTTCTGTGAGCTCCTCGCGCAGATCCGCTACATGGACTCTGGCCAGACGGCTTTTCTCCTTCGCACGGTTTTTCAGGGTAATCAGCCGGTACTCCCCACGCTCCGCTTTATAAAAGCTTTCTACAGACGGCGTGGCCGACCCAAGCACCACACTCGCCTGCTGCATGGCAGCGCGCATCCTGGCCACCTCTCTCGCGTGGTAACGCGGGACTGTTTCACTCTTATAGGCGCCCTCATGCTCCTCGTCAATGATAATAAGTCCCAGATCGGGAAACGGCGTAAAAAGCGCGGAGCGCGGGCCGATCATGATGTCAATCTCGCCCCTTCTCGCCCTTTCTGACTGGTCATAGCGTTCTCCGGCCGAAAGCCTCGAATTGATGATCGAGACGCGGCCTCCAAAACGTCTGTAAAAACGCATTACCGTCTGATAGGTCAAAGAAATCTCAGGGATCAGGACGATCACCTGCCGCCCTCCCTCTATGACATGGGCAATCAGCTCCATGTATACCTCCGTCTTGCCGCTTCCCGTGATCCCATAGAGAAGGTATGTATTGCAGATCCCCCGGTCATAGTCACCGAGCACTGTGCAGACCGCCGCATGCTGCTCCTCGTTCAGTACAGGGGGGCAGACATCTCTTTTCCAGCCCCGCACCGGATTCCGGCCGACATCTTCGCTTTTAACCGTCAGGATCCCTTTTTCCTCTAACGGCTTTAACGCGGCAGCCGTGATGCAAAGCTTTTCAGAGGTCAGACGCCAAGGAAGCGTCCCATTCTCCAAAAACGCTCTGAAAAGCCGGATCCTAGCTCTGTGCTTTTTCCGTTCCGCCTCGTTGAGAAGCACGATAAGCTCCTCTCTCCCGACCAGGCACTCGATCGTCTTTTCCTTCCTCGCACTCACCTGGGCCTTAACCGGGAGCACTGTTTTTAGCGCCTGACTCATGGTACAGCCATACCGCTCCTTTATCTGCCAGGCCAAACAGACAAGCTGCTCCTGCACCGGAAGCGCTCCGGGAAGAAGCGCTTCTATTTCCTTTAACTTTTCCGGTGCAAAGGACACCTCGCTTCCGACCGCGACCACAAAGCCCCGCCGCAGCGTATCACCCCGTCCAAAGGGGACCTGGACCTGGACGCCCGCCCGAAGCTTCCCCAAAAGCGCAGCCGGAATCCGGTATTGGAATATCCGGTCCACGCCCCTGGCAGTCAAATCCACGATCACATCCGCAAAGCGTGGCTCCATCTCTCCCAAAATGTACCCCCTTCATCCAAGTATGTTTTTCTTCAGCCTCTGGTCAGACCACAGCCGGTATGCTCCCGTTTTCGGGATCCCTGCCGTTTATCTTGTTTCGCTTCCGGCATACTGGCCCTGCCCGCCATTCTTTCCGGTAAACCGGTCCGCGAGCCTTGTAAGCCCCATGGAATTCGACCCCTTCAAAAGCAGAAGATCCCCGTCTGTAAGCTCGCGCTCCAAATAAGCCGTGAGTTCTCCAGGCTCCGTAAATTCCATGACCGGAATTTGAGACGTGGCCCGCACCCCCTGCGCCAAGTACGAACAGTCCTCACCCAGCGTTAAAATGAGCGAAACGCCCGAGGCCGCCGCATATTCGCCGGCTTCCCGGTGGAATTCGGGTGAACGGCCGCCGAGCTCCTTCATGTCTGCAAGGACCGCGATATGGCGCGCTCCCGGCCGGATCCGGCAAAATACATCCAGCGCGGCGCGCAGCGAAGCCGGACTTGCATTATAGGAATCGTCCAGCAAAAGGATTTCCTTTCCCGCGATTCTTGCAGGGACAAGCTGCTGACGGTGTGCGAAGCCCTTAAATGTCAAAAGTCCTCTCGCCGCCTCCTCAAGTGTCATACCGTATTCGGCACATACGGCGATTCCTGCAAGAGCGTTTAAGACATTATGCCGTCCCAAAACGTCCAGCCTCACCTGACAGCGTTTTGAGCCGTGCACGGCCGTAAATTCCGGCTTTCCGTCATGGAGCACAATGTTTTCTGCCCGGTAATCGCAGCCGGCCCCTGTCCCATAATAAAGGACCCGCACGCTGTCCTTCGCCTGCACCCCGCGAAGAAGGGCGTCATCACCGTTTAAAAGCAGGAGGCCGCCGTCCTTTAAGCCATCCTGAATCGTCATCTTTTCCCTTAAAATCTTCTCTCTGGAGCCGAACTGCTCGATATGGGCGTCCCCGATGTTCGTGATGACCGCCGTATTGATTGCAGCAAGCCTGGCGATTATCGTGAGTTCACCCGGCTCACTCATACCGAGCTCGATGACGCCGATCTCATC